>CAIYCT010000288.1 GCA_903924765.1 uncultured Rhodospirillaceae bacterium
GGCGAAGGCCTACCTGAAAATCGTTGAAATCGTGAGCGGGCGTGATCTTGACCGCGCCGGTGCCCTTGGTGGGATCGGAATATTCGTCAGCGATGATTGGGATCAGGCGGTCAACGATGGGCAGCCGCACCATGCGCCCGAGCAGATGGGCGTAGCGCTCATCTTCAGGATGGACGGCGACGGCGCTGTCGCCCAACATGGTTTCGGGCCTTGTGGTGGCCACGGTGATGAATACCCCTTCGCAGCCATCGACGGGATAGCGCAGATGCCACATATGGCCGCTGGTCTCGCGCGATTCCACTTCCAGATCGGAAATGGCGGTGTGCAGCTTGGGGTCCCAATTGACCAGTCGCTTGGCGCGGTAGATCAATCCTTGCTTATGCAAGGTGACGAACACCTGACGCACGGCCTGGGACAGGCCTTCATCCATGGTGAAACGTTCCCGCGCCCAATCGGGCGACGCGCCCAATCGACGCAATTGACCGGTGATGGCGCCGCCAGATTCTGCCTTCCATTCCCAAACGCGCTCAAGGAACGTGTCGCGGCCCAAATCGTGGCGGGTGACCTTCTGCGCTTCCAATTGACGTTCGACCACCATCTGGGTGGCAATGCCCGCATGGTCCGTGCCCGGCTGCCACAGGGCGTCACAACCGATCATGCGGTGATAGCGGATCAGAATGTCTTGCAGCGTGAACGTCAGGGCATGGCCCATATGCAGCGAGCCGGTCACATTGGGCGGCGGCATCATGATGGTGTATGGGGCCGCATCGGGTTTGCCGCCACAAGCGAATGCGCCTAAGCCTTCCCACCGCTCGTAATGTTTTGTTTCAACAGTCGAGGGTTGGTAGGTTTTTTCCAGCATCGCATTCCCAGCTTTTATTGAACGATAAGGGCGGCCACGCATGAGGGCCGCCCGTACTCCCTAGAGACGAAACAGGAGTTTAGTCGAAAGTCTCGACGCGATTCACCATCTTTTCGATTTCCTGCTTCACAATCCGTTCAATCATGTAAGGCAGGTTGTCGTCCAGCCAATCCTTCAGGATCGGACGCAGGATTTCGCGCACCAGCTCTTCCAAGGTCAAACCGCCATTGCCCAGCAAAATGGCGCGGTCGCGGGCAACGGCGCGGACCAGATGCGAGAAGGCGTTTGAGCCGCGTTCGGACGGCATGTCATCCATCAGCGGTTCGTCGATGGGGGGCAACGGCGCGGCGCGGCGCGGTGGCGGTTGATAGGCTGGCTCTTCCGCTTCGGCAACAATGGCCTCCATATCGGCCATGTCGAACATCGGCTTGGGGTCCTCAAGCAACATGTCGTCGGTCAGCTCAAGGACATCGTCCTCTTCAGGCTCCATCTCGAACACCGGTTCGGGTTCCGGTTCAGGCATGGGCTCGGGTTCCGGCTCGGGTTCCGGCTCAAGCTCCATAACCTCGGGCTCAGGCTCGGGCTCCGGTTCTGGCGGCGGCGGTGGTGGGGGCGGTGGAGGTGGCGGCGGAGGCGCAGGTGCGGGCTCTGGCGCGGGCTCGGCGGCCTTCGCTTGTTCTTCAGCTTCATCCTCAGACAAAATTCGCCTGATTGAGGCGAGAATGTCTTCCATTGAAGGTTCTTGACCTGACTTGTTGTCACTCATGACTTAAGACCGATTCCGCCCCTAAATTGATTCCAGCATCATCATGATGCCAAAATCCCTATAAATTGTTAATATCGCAAAACGTTTTACAAAGTAAGGGATGATTTGCGAAAGGGGCGTCTTTCCCCCTTTTAACCGGTGTCAGACCTATTTTTCTTTAACCAACGACAACAACGTCTTGTGCAATTGATCATTGGCGGCAACCACGCTGCCTTTCGTAAGCATGTCCTGTCCGCCCGCGCGGTCGGTCACATAGCCTCCGGCCTCTCGCACCAAGATGATTCCAGCTGCGATATCCCAAGCCTTGATGCCCGTTTCCCAATAGCCTTCGTAGCGACCTGCCGCCACATACGCCATATCCAACGACGCCGACCCGAAACGGCGCACACCCGCTGACGCGTTCATAACCTTGGGGACGGTTTCCAAGAAATCCTCGTGCCCATCGCGGCCCTTGAACGGAATGCCGGTGGCGAAGATGGATTCCTCGATCTTGCGCCGGGCCGAAACCCTCAATCGACGGTCATTAAGGAACGTCCCGCCGCCCTTCTCCGCGTGATACAGCTCGTCATGGACCGGATCATAGACCAGACCGGCAATGATCTCGCCGTCCCGCTCCAACCCGATAGAGATGGCGAAGTGAGGAATGCCATGCAGGAAATTGGTGGTGCCGTCGATGGGATCAATGATCCAGCGGTGCGAGGTGTCGCTACCGATAACCTCGCCGCCCTCTTCCATCAAGAAGCCGAAGCCAGGACGGGCCTTCTCCAATTCCTGCCGCAACAGACGTTCGGTTTTTAGATCCGCAGACGAAACGAAATCCGAAGTGCCCTTCAACGACACTTGCAGATTTTCCACTTCGCCGAAGTCGCGAATCAAACCACGGGCGGCCTTGCGGGCCGCATTCATCATCACATTCAGAAGCGGAGAGCGAAGTATCACCTACTTGGCCCGTTCCACATAAGAAACGTCCGCGGTCATCACCACGATTTTTTCGCCCTCGGCGATGAACGGCGGCACCAGAATCTTCAAGCCATTTTCCAGCTTGGCGGGTTTGAACGACGACGACGCCGTTTGGCCCTTGACCACGGGGTCGGCCTCGATCACCAACATCACCACCTTTTCCGGCAAGGCGACGCTGACCGGCGATCCTTCGATGAAGTCAACCGCCACTACCATGCCGTCTTGCAAGAAGGCGGCGGTATCTCCCAGCAAGTCGGTGGGGACCGAGAATTGTTCGTAATTCTCGCTGTCCATGAAGGTCAGATTGTCGCTGTCGCCGAACAGGAACGTGCATTCCTTTTCTTCCACATTGCACTTTTCGACCGTGTCGGCCGTACGCCAGCGATCTTGCGACTTGGTGCCGGTGCGGATGTCGCGCATTTCCACGGTAATGAACGCGCCGCCCTTGCCGGGTTGAACGATCTGGGTCTTCAAGATGGCCCATTGCTTGCCATTGTGTTCGATAATGTTACCGGGGCGCATAAGGTTGGCGTTGATCTTCATTTGGGAATCTCTGGGATGAATGGCCTGAAAATAGGTGGCGCGGACCCTATCAGGTCGGTTTCAAGAAGGCAACCCGCGTGTCACTAATCTTATTCTTGCGCCTTCTTGTTCAACACGTAGCGCAGTTTCTGAATGGCGACGGCCTTCATCTGATTTTCAGTGGCGGAGGCCGGGCAGACCACCACC
>CAIYCT010000289.1 GCA_903924765.1 uncultured Rhodospirillaceae bacterium
GCTTTCCTCGCTGGCCAGCGGATGACGGAGAACATCCGCCTTGGCTGCGCTGAACAGGCGCGTCAGCTCGCCTGTGGTTTTCCGGTAAACGTCGTCGTGGGACATCTTCATGGTCTTTTCCTTGTGTTGGAGCCGCCCCGTTGGGCAGCATTGGAGAAGTCGAAAGGACCGACCGGAAACGGGCGCATTGCATGGCAAGCGCAACGGTTGTGGAGCAGGCGTTTACGCCTTGCGCGAACGTTTCCGGGTGGTCCAGATTTCATTAATCAGGCAACCTCGGGGCCGGTCCCAAAAGCAGGAGAGCCTTGGGCCGGACTGACAGACTTTACCGGGAAATGGCAGAACGCAGAGCCGCACGGGCCATTCAGCCGCAACAAAGAGATACACATTGTGTATGCGTTTGTGCTATGATGATGGAAAGGAGAAATGCAATGGCCTCAAAATCCGCTAACGAATCCCAGACTCGCGCCGTCAATCTTCGCGTGCGCGAGGACGTGCGCGGCCTGATCGATCGGGCAGCCAAAGCCCATGGCAAGACCCGCTCGGACTTCATGATCGATGCCGCCCGAAGGGCCGCTGAAGACGCGCTTCTGGATCAGACGCTCGTCCGCGTGGATAGTGACAGCTTCGCGCATTATCTCGCTGTCCTAGATCAACCGCCGGGCGGCGAAGGTTTTGACCGTCTGATGAAAGCCCCCAAGCCTTGGTAGCCTTGACGGTCTCGCCTCCCGCGCTGCTCACTGAAAATCACGATCTCTCTCTGTTCGAGAGCGGGACTGAGAGTCTTGACGAGTGGCTTCGCCGTCGCGCCCGCGCCAATCAGGTCAGCGGTGCATCGAGAACCTATGTCGTATGCGAAGGCGAGCGCGTTGTCGGCTATTATTGCCTGTCATCCGGTGCTTTGGCTGCTGCCGATGCGCCCGGACCAATCCGCCGCAACATGCCTGACCCGGTACCCATGGCAATCCTTGGGCGGCTTGCCATTGACAGAAGCATGCAGGGTAAAGGGATTGGCACCGCACTTTTGCAGGACGCGGTATTACGAACCGCTCAGGCGGCACACATCATGGGCATCCGGGGTCTTCTGGTTCATGCGATTTCGGATGATGCAAAGACTTTCTATGAGCATTACGGGTTCAGCGCTTCACCGAGCAATCCGATGACGTTGGTCATGTCACTTAAGGGTGTTTAACCAACCTCCCCTTTGAAAGAGATTTCCGGGTGAGCTATCGAGAAGCACTTCTATCAGGGCCAGCGATTTCTGTCGCAGTTTCACTCTCGTGATTCATCGCCACTAATATCAAGCTCAATTCCTACCGCAGCCAGAGCGGCTTTCACTGTTTCCGCAAACTCAGGCTCGTCTGAAAACGTATCTTCAGCCACATATTCGCCAACTGCCGCAATGTGTGCTGCGCAGAAAAGCGCGCGAATTTTTTCGTGAGGAGCGGCAGGCGAGATGTTGCGATAGAGCGTGTGCGCCACCGCCTTTTTCCAGAGGCGCGCCGTCTCGCGTCCATAGCGGGCTTCTATTTCGGCGGCAGCATTCTGAAACACGCCAAGGAAGTTGATTCCGCCCTGCCGGTAGAGCGTCAGGATTTCATGGAAATTGCTGACATAGAGCTGCCACCATTCTTCACCGACGACAAGCGCCCGAAGCGGGCCTAGGCCGCATCCTCCCAGGAAAGCCGTTGCTGTGAATGAGATTCCAGCATCCAGGAGAACTGGTAGAGTTCCATCAGCTTGCCAAAGCTCATCTGTCTGCCTCCTCATAGTCCCAGCTTGCGAACCGGAATGGTTCCGGCTGACGCAGCGGTGACAGAGTCCTCGCAGGCGGAAGAATCTGCTGTTGCGGCTGGATCGGTGCAGGATCGACCGTTCCGCTTCCATCCTCCATATCGGCAAAGATCATCTCCATGCCGAGCGAGCCGATCACGTATCCACCGGCCAGGATGTGGGGCAGAAGGTCCCAATTGATGAAGATGCCGAA
>CAIYCT010000290.1 GCA_903924765.1 uncultured Rhodospirillaceae bacterium
CCGGCACGCCCTTGCCGGTGTCGGTGTAGACCAACTCGATCAGGGCCGGCGCCGGCCGGCGGGCCGTGATGGCCAGCACCCCCTTCTGCCCGGGCTCGAAGCCGTGAATCACCGAGTTGGTGATGAAGTTGGTCAGAATATGCGAGAGCAGGCCGGGATAGCCGTCGATCTCGATATCCTCGGGACATGTGTGGACGACCGCTTGGGCGCAAGGGAAATTTATGACGCTGGGCAACATGGTCGGGTGCGGTCATGTGTTCGGCCTTTCGAGGTGCGGTGCACATAACCGCAGGCCATGATGAAGCTCGCGAATCGGGTCCCAATCAGTCCAACGTGCCTTTACGCGCACTGGCTCGGGCGGGTCTTCCCGGTTCCCGGCTCGACCGGGTTGCCATCACGTCACTTTTCACCCTCACACTTCTCAAGTCCTGGGGTCTGGGGCCTCAAGGCCCCAGCGGGTGCGGGCAGAGCCCGCCTTGCTTGCTTTCAAGACACGGCCGGAATTGGAAAGTCTTTGCGATAGACTTCCCTCCTCTTCAGCACGGACCAGGCGATGCGGGCCATCTTGTTGGCCAGAGCGACCGACGCCAAGCGGGCCGATTTGCGCTCCAGCAGCCGTTTCAACCAGTCGGCTTCGCCGGGAGCCTTGGTTCGGGCATAACGGATGACGCTGGTGGCGCCCAGGACCAGCAGTCGGCGAATATAGCTGTTACCTGCCTTGGTGATGCTTCCCAGCCGATCCTTGCCGCCGGTCGAGTTTTGTCGTGGCACCAGCCCCAGCCACGCCGCCAGTTTCCGGCCGTTGTCGAACACGGTCGGATCGGGAACCGAAGCGGCAATGGCCGACGCGGTGATCGGGCCGATGCCGGGAATGGTGGCAAGGTTCCGGCTGGCCTCGTCGGCCTTGTGCCACGCGACGATCTGAGCTTCCAGCGCATCGATATGTTTGTCGCAGGCGTCGATCTGTTCAGCGATCTGGCGTAGCGCCATGCGGGCCAACTCGGGGATTTCCGCCGCGTCAAGACCGGCGATAAGGCCTTTGGCCTTGCTGAGCCCCTTGGCGGCAACAATGCCGAATTCGGCAAGATGAGCGCGCAACGCGTTGATCAACATCGTGCGCTGGCGTATCAACAGATCGCGACTCCGGTGCAGCATCAGCACACCCTGCTGCCCCTCGCTCTTGACCGGCACAAACGTCATGTGCGGGCGCGTAACCGCCTCGGCGATCGCAGCCGCGTCATTGGCATCGTTTTTCTTGCCGCGCTGAACGTAGGCTTTGACCCGCGACGGCGCGATCAGCCGCACATCGTGTCCCAAGGCCGAGATCAGCCGCGCCCAGTGATGCGCCGAACCGCAGGCCTCCATCCCGACAAGGCAGGGCGAAAGCTTCTCGAAATATCCCACAACCTCGGCTCGCCGAAGCTGGCGCCGAACAACTGCCCGCCCGGTCTCATCAACACCGTGGACCTGAAAAACCTGCTTGGCAAGATCAAGACCTATTGTAACAATCGTCATGTGGACGGCCCTCCCGAATGTGGCGTTTCTAACCGCGACCACCTTATGGCATATCGATGCCGGTGGGCAGCGGTCGTCCACACCATCAGTCC
>CAIYCT010000291.1 GCA_903924765.1 uncultured Rhodospirillaceae bacterium
CAGCTATCCGACAAGATTCCCGGGCACTGGAATGGTTCAAGGCAGCAGATGGAGTAACATTGACCGAGGCTCAACATGCGTGGCGTGCACGCGCTTTGGTCACCAAGGACGGCAAATATCTGATCGAAAAAATCGATCTGTACGTCTTGGGCTCGAGCCGCGATCTGTTGCCATCGAATATTCCTCCGGCCAAGGGCGGCTATATCATTGATGCCGGTCCCGATTACAATACCGACCAACCGGCCGGTAAAGAGCAATTGGAACAGGTCAAACGCCGTTCTGCCACCATAAATACCGATACCCGTGGCTTTGATGAACGCGGTATCGGCGGCGACGTGCGCGGCATGGCGTCGGGTCTGCGTGGGCTGCATTTCGATCCTCTGCCGGGTGCCGAGCGCGAAGGTCAGCTGATTCAAAAGACCGTCGAGGGCGGTGGCAAACCCACGATTATGTTCCTGAGGGGCGACGCCCAGGAGAAAGCCCTGCGCGGCCTGTCCGAACCGCCGGAAATCCTGCATATCGCCACCCACGGCTTCTTCTTGAAGGCCGACGACAATCTGCGTCGCCGTTTGCTGTCGTTGCAGCGCGGTTCCGATGTGCAATTGCCGCCGCCCGGCGACAATCCGCTGTTGCGCGCTGGACTGGCGTTTGCCGGAATTAACGCTAACGCCTCGGTCTTGGGTGAAATCGATACGGACAATGACGGCGTGTTGACCGCGTTGGAAGTGCTAAGCCTGGACTTAAGCGGCACGCGATTGGCCATTTTGTCCGCGTGCGAAACCGGGTTGGGTGAAATCCATGAAGGCGAGGGCGTGTACGGTTTGCGTCGCGCCTTCCAGGAAGCGGGCGTTCAGTCGGTGGTGTCGTCGTTGTGGGAAGTTAGCGATGCAGGCACCCAAACCCTGATGAGCGCCGTTTACAAACGGCTGTTGGCCGGACAGACGCCGCACAACGCCTTGCGCGACTCTCAGATCGAGATGTTGCGCAAGCCCGAATGGAGCGCGCCCTATATTTGGTCCGCCTTCTTCATGGTCGGCGCTTGACCGGCATGTCCAGTGGATTGATGAGCGGAGAGAATAAGAAACGCGCTTGGATTGGCCCGGTAATTGCCCCGTTCAAGGAAGTCTTGCGCGAATTGCTGTTGGCGTCGCTGACGGTCAACATCTTGGCGTTGGTTACGCCCATCTTCACCATGCAGGTTTATGACCGTGTCATCGGCCACAATTCCATGGACACGCTGATCGGTTTGACCATGGGCGTGCTTTTGGTGATCGTTTTTGACTACATCCTGCGCATTTCCCGTGGCCGGATCATGCAGACGGTGGCGTTGAAACTGGATGTGGAGGTGGGCGAGAAGCTGTTCGACAAGTTCATGCTGATCCCGCTGAAGCATCTGGAAAGCAAGCAGACCTCGTATTGGCAGCAATTGTTCCGGGACGTGGACACCATTCGCAATACCTTGTCCGGCGCTACCGCCTTGCTGTTGGTGGATTTGCCGTTCTTGCTGATCTTCCTGACAGTGATCTTCATCATCGGCAAGCCGTTGGTGCTGGTATTCGTGGCGCTGGTGGCGATTTTTTCCTTCTTGGCCTGGTATTCGGGCCGGGCACTCAACGAATCGGGTGGCAAAGAGGTCGCTGTGGTGGCCGGGCGCGACGCGCTGCTGGCGGAATTGATCGCCGGGCGCTCGATCATCAAAGCCACCGGCTTGGATCGCGCCTTGCGCCCACAATGGGAGGCTCGTCAGGCCAAGGCCATCGAACATTCCATCAAACGCGGCGCGGTGTCGGACGGTTTCGTGGTGATCGGGTCCGAACTGACCCAATTGGGCAGCGTCGCCATGACGGGCTTGGGCGCCATGTTCATCATCGACCACGATCTGTCCATGGGCGCGTTGGTGGCGTGCAACATGTTGTCGGGGCGTCTGCTGGGCCCCATTGCCCAGGTGGTGGGGGCATGGCGCAGCTATACCGGTTTCATGCAGGCGGTTGACCGTTTAAGCGTCGTCTTCGAATTGCCGGAAGAGCGCAAGCATTCCACGGTTGCTTTGCCGCGTCCCAAGGGCGACCTCGCGGTTGAGGGCGTGATGTACTCGTTCGACCACAATCAAGCGCCGGTGTTGTCGGTGGAGCGGCTGGCGTTTCGTCCCGGCGGCGTGTCGGCCATTCTGGGCCGCAACGGCAGCGGTAAAACCACTCTTTTGAAGGTGCTGATGGGGCTTTATCATCCCGATAAGGGCCGGGTGACGTTGGATGGGGCCGATATCGCCCAATTCTCTCGTCCCGAACTGTCCCATTGGATGGGCTATGTGCCGCAAGAATGCGTGCTGTTCAACAGCACCATCCGTGACAACATTGCCCTGGGCGCGCCCGGTTGCACCGACGAGCAGGTCTTGGCCGCCGCCGAGGCCGCCGGGGTTCATCACACGGTCGTGGACATGCCGAACGGTTATGGCTCTCAAATCGGCGAGGCCGGGTCGCGCTTGTCGGCAGGACAGCGTCAACGCATTGCCATCGCTCGGGCCTTGGTGGGCAATCCGGCGGTGCTGTTGTTGGATGAACCGTCCTCCAGCCTGGATCGTCAGGCGGAAGAAGATTTGAAGAATACGCTGCTCCATCTTGCCCAAGATCGCACGGTGTTGGTGGTGACCCACTCACCGGTGTTGTTGCCGTCGTGTCGGGACATCGTGGTGCTGGAAAAGGGACAAGTGGCGGCTGCGGGGCCCGCGTCGGAGATCTTGCCGCGTCTGATGGGGACGCCAACGCCCAGGCCGGTTACCCAATCGCCCACCAATTCCTCTGGGACGCCAGCATGACCGACCGCCCCCGCAACCCACTAACCGACTTGGCCAAATCAACGCCGTTACCCACGTGGAAAACCCAAGGGCGCATCATCATGGGTTTGGTCGCGTCGTTCATTATCTGGGCGTCATTGGCGCAATTGGACGAGTTGGCCATTGCCGAGGGCGAGGTGATTCCCGAAGGACGAGTCAAGGTCATCCAACATCTGGAAGGCGGCACAGTCCGCGAGATCTACGTACATGACGGGTCCGAGGTTAAGGAGGGACAACAGCTGCTTCAGTTGGAACTACCCACCACCGCCATGAACCGCGACGAATTGCAGGTAAGGTTGGATGGTCTGGTGCTGCAACGGGCGCGCTTGCAGTCGGAAGTCAGCCGTTCCGAATTATCGTTCCCCCCTGACGAGGCCAAACGTCAGCCGCAACTGGTGGCGGCGGAGACTCGCTCTCATCAAGCGCGGGAAGCGTCTTTGCAATCCTCGCTGGACGTGATCAAGGACCAAATAGAACAGCGCCGGTTGGAAATCGTCGAACTCGAGACCAAGCAACGCGCGGTGTCCAACAATCTGCGACTGGTGCGGGAACGACTCGACATGTCGTCGGATTTGCTGAAGTCGGGGTTGATGGCCAAGATGGAGCATATTCAGTTGGAGGGCCAAGTCGAGGATTTGGAAGGGCAATTGTCGTCGGTCAAAGCTTCGATCCCGCGCGCTCAAGCGGCTATGACCGAAGCCAAGCAAAGGATGGATGAAGAACGCAGCAAGTTCCTCCGTCAAGCCGAGGCCGATCTGGCTACCGCCGAATTGGACATCGCCAGCAATCAGCAGCTTCTGGGCCAAGCCTCGGATCAGCAGGTCCGCGCCTTGATCACCAGTCCCACCGACGGCACGGTCAAGAACCTGCATGCCAACACCATCGGCGGCGTGGTCCGGGGCGGCGATCCCATCATGGAAATTGTGCCCTTGCATGATAAATTGCAGGTGGAAGTCAAGCTCTCGCCCTCTGATCGCGGTTATGTGAGCATGGGGCAAAAAGCCACGGTCAAGGTCAGCGCTTTTGATTACAGTACCTATGGCTGGTTGGACGGCATCGTCACCTTGGTTGCCCCCGACACCACCACCGTGGCCGACAAGCCGCCTTTCTACCGCGTGCTGGTGGAAACCGACAAAGGTTGGCTGGGCGATGAGGAAGACAAGCACAACATCTCCTCGGGCATGCAGGCGACGGTGGAAATCTACACCGGCAGCCGTTCGGTCATGCACTACCTGCTCAAGCCAGTGCTGAAGCTAAAGCACGAAGCCTTTCACGAACGGTAAGTTCTCCTAGAGCGGTTTGCGACAGCACAGTCGTATGCCCCTATCACGTCATGGCCGGACTTGATCCGGCCATCCACGTATATGAGTCCAAGTTATTGTTTTAATTGCTATTTAAGCTGAAACCTGTAAATGCCCGCGCATGACGAAAGAGGGGGGGCCAACTTGATCGTTGGCATCAGATCAATATTTCCCGGTTAACCATGTAAAGACGGTGGGCGATAACGACGTGTATAGCCCCGAGCTGATGAAGGCGCTGCCTTGAGCCGTCGTTAGGCCGTTCAATTGCGTGGTCGTCAACGCATAGACCGCTGTGGTCGGCAGACCAGCATAAGCCGCCGTCGACAGGGCATCCACTTGGTCGCTGGTTAGCACGACCGTCTCGGTTACGGTAAGGCCAGCCGCTTGGCTTGCAGTCAACGCCGAGACTTCAATCGTGGAGATGGCGGTGAACTGCGTTGTGGTGAATGCGCCAATCTGATCGGTGGTCAAGGCGCCGAACCCGGTAAAGGTCAGGCCGCCCACTTGCGTGGCGGTCAGTACCGACACTTCGGTGGTCGAGAACGAGCCGATATCAAAAGCATTCAACGCCAACGTGGAAATGGCCCGGATTTCCGTGGTGGTGAAGGCCAAAATTTGGTCGGAAGTGGCGCTGTAATTATCACCGTTGTAGCCGACATCGCTGGTACTGAACGCGCCGATATCCGTGGTGGTCAACGACACCACTTGAGTGGTGGTCGCGCCTTGACTCCACCACGCATCGAATTGCTGCGTCGTAAGGGCGCGAAGTTGAGTTGTCGTGAATGCGGCCTCTTGCGCATAGCTGTTGACGTTCAGATCGTCAGTGGTCATGCCAGAGATCTGGGTGGTCGAGAATACGACGATCTGGGTGGTCAGCAAACTGGAGTATTGGTCGGTCGTCATGACCGAAACCTGATTAGCCGTCAAAACCGCCACTTCCGTGGTTGTCAAGTTGGTAATTTGATCGGTGGTCAGCCCAACCAGTTGCGTGGAGGTTAGGGCGGGCACTTCCGTAGTGGAGAAGTAAGTGATGTTCAAGGCGTTAAGCGCATCAGTGGACAGCGCCCTGACTTGCGTGGTGCTGAATGCCCGGATCTGTGCAGACGTAGCGGAATAATTCTGGTCGTTATCGTTATATCCAACGGCGGTCGTGCTGAGTCCGCTGACCTGCATCGTACTCAGCGCGGCGACTTGAGCGGCCGCCACTTCTGTATTCCACCAAGCATTAATCTGATCCGTGCTGAACGCCCTGACTTGCGCGGTGGTGAATGTGGCCGAAATTCCAGGGTCGATGGAGTTCAATTGATCTGTGGTGAATCCTGCAACTTGCGCCGTGGTGAACCATATGACTTCGTTTTCCGTCAACGAGAAGAACTGGCTGGTGGACAGAGCAGAAATTTGTGTGGAACTCATGGCGGTAATCTGCGTTTTCGCCAGATCAACGATTTGGGTGGCGGACAGCGCCGCTATGTCCGAGGTGTTGATTGCGCCGATTTGCGTCGCGGAGATGGACAGCACCTGCGTTGTCGTAAGAGTTAGAATCTGATCCGTCGACAAGACGCTGATATCCGCCGTGCTCATGGCAGCCAACAAGGTGGTCGTCAGCGACTGTATCTGCTCTGTTGAGAAGGCGGTTAATGCGGACGTGCTGATGGCCCGGAATTGAGTGGTGTTCAACGCGCCTATGTCGGTCGTGGACAGAATATCCGTCGTGATGAAAATATCGCTCGCTCCCCAGGCGCTGGCCTGTGTGGAGGTTATGGCGGTTATCTGCGTCGTGGTAGCTTCAGGTCCCCACCAGGTTTCGAATTCGTCGGTGGCAAGCGCGCCCACTTGGGTGGTGGTGAACGCTATGTTTTGCGTGGTCGTCAACGCCGAGAAGTTGATCGCGCCAATACCTAGAATTTGCTGCGTTTGGAACGCCACAATTTGCGTTGTCGTAAACGATTGGTATTGAGAGTAGTTCAATGCCTGAAACTGGGTCGACGTCAACGTGGCCGTCTGGGTTGTGCTGAACGCCACGAGTTGGGTCGTGGACAGGAAGTTGGTGTCCATCGTGTTCAAGGAGACGATTTGCCCGGAGGTCAAAGATCGAATCTGCGTGGTGGTCATGCCCATGACCGCTGGCGCGTCTAGCCCGCTAATGCTGACGGTTGACAGGGCAACGACTTGAGTGGTCGACAGCGCGACTATTTGCTCGCTGCTCATGGAGGAGGGGACGGCCGTTCCAAAACCGCTTATTTGCGTGGTCGAGAACGCGGCGACGCTGGTGGTGGTCAGTTGGGGAACTTCGTTATAGTTCAGGGCGGCAAAGTCTTGCGCGGGCAACGCTTGTATTTGAGTGGTGTTGAATGCGCCGAAGAGCGAGGCGGACAGCGATCCCATCTGATTGGGGGTCAAGGACGCAATCTTGGTGGTGGTGAATGCGCCGATTTGGGTGGTTGTGTAATTCACATAGTAGTTGGCCAGAACGGACGCGCTGGTGGTGGTCAGGGCCGCAATTGCCGACGTATTTATATACAATAGCTGCATCGATGTTAGCGCAGCCAACTGCGCGGTGTTAAGCACGGAAAGTTGCGTGATGCTCAGCGAATTCAGGTTCATGCCCTGCAAACCGGGGATGGCTGCGGTGCTTAAGGCTGTCACTTGCGTGGTTGTAAAGGAGTTCAAATCCATCATCGACAAGGCGTTGGCCTGGAATGAGGTCAGGGCGGAAATTTGCGTGTAAGACAAGGCGCGGATTTGCGATGTCTGCAGCGCCATGATGCCGGAATAGCTGAACGCGCCCATCTGCGTGCTGGTCAAGGCGGCCAGTTGGTAGGTGGTGAGGTATTGTGCCTGTGAGTCCGTCAAATTACTGAGCTGCGCGGTGGTCAGGCTGGACACCTGTATCGTCGATAAAGCGCGTAATTGCCAGGTGGTCAGGTTCTGGAACTGGGAAGCGCTGAGCGCCGCCAACTGCGTCGTGGGCAGCGTCCCGATCAGATAGGTCGACAAGCTGGAGATGACGGCGGGTTGAAGTCCCTGTAAGGCGGTGGTCGAGAAGGCGGCCAATTCCATTGTTGTCAGGCTGGTTATTTGATTGCTGACAAGGGCGCTGGCTTGGGACGCGCTCAAAACTGCAACTTGCGTGGTTTGCAGTTGATAGAACTGGATGTTGCTTAACCCCATCATCTCGCTATAGGTCAGCGCTACGATTTGCGTGGTCGTGAAGGCGCTTAACTGTGCGGCCATCAGGGCGCGGATCTGCGAGGTTGTCAGCGCGCCGACTTCAGTCGTGGTTATGGCAATGATTTGGGTTGTGGTTAGCGCCCCGATTTGGGCCGGACCAACATAATACCCGAAGCTGTAATAGCCAGTGCTTAATGCGGTTATTTGCGTGGTTGACAGCGCGGCGATTTGCGTCGTGCTCAACGAGTGAACGTCGAACGTGGTCAGCGCCGCGATTTGGGTAGAGGTCAACACAG
>CAIYCT010000292.1 GCA_903924765.1 uncultured Rhodospirillaceae bacterium
AGGCATCGTGTTGGGTGTCGAGGCGGTGGAAGGCACCGATCATCTGATCCGCCGCGCCGCCGATCTGAAACGTTCGGGGCCGGGCGGAATCTTGGTGAAACTCAGAAAACCCGGACAAGACCGTCGTATCGATCTGCCGACCATTGGTTTAACCACTTTGCGGGAAGCCGCCGCGGCAGGCCTGCGCGGCATTGTGGCGCAGGCGCAAGGCGCGCTGTTGCTGGGACGCGAGGCCTTGGCAGCCGAAGCCGACCGCTTAGGATTGTTCCTTGAAGGCGTCTCCGTTGATGACCGCTGAGCCACCGCTATTTTATCTGATTGCCGGTGAACCGTCGGGCGATATGTTGGGCGCCGGTTTGATGGCGGGCTTGTCCGAAAAATTAGGGGGCAAGGTTCGGTTTGCCGGGATCGGCGGCGAGGCCATGCGCGCCCAAGGTCTGGACAGCCTGTTTCCCATGAGTGATTTGACGGTGATGGGGTTGACCGAAGTCCTGCCCCGATTGCCCCACATTTTACAGCGCGCGGATCAAACCCTGGCCCATATCCAATCCGTTGGCCCGTTAGCGGTGATCACCATCGATTCGTGGGGGTTTTGCGGACGCATCCAAAAGGCCGTGCAAAAGCGTCATCCCGCGATCAAACGCATCCATTATGTCGCGCCCATGGTGTGGGCGTGGAAAAAGGGGCGCGCCAAGACCTTGGCCCGAGTGCTGGACATGCTGATGACCTTACTGCCGTTCGAGCCCCAATGGTTCGAGAAGGAAGGCTTGAAGACTGTTTGCGTCGGCCATCCGGTGGTGGAAAGTGCCGCCGGGAAGGGGAATGGGGCGGCATTTCGCTTGCGCCACGGCATTGATGCGCAGGCTCCGATTCTGGTGGTTCTGCCGGGGTCTCGCCATAGCGAAGCGTCCCGGTTGCTGCCCATTTTCGAGCAGGCGGTGATGAGGCTGTCCGAGCATATTCCCAGCTTGAACGCGGTTATTCCCACCGTCGAGGGAATTTCTGGCTTTATTCATAAGGCCGTGGAAAACTGGCCCATTCCCGTGACCGTCACACTGGGGCTTCAAGACAAGTATGACGGCTTCGCCGCTGGACAAGCGGCGCTGGCGGCGTCGGGCACGGTATCGTTGGAATTGGCCATGGCGGGGCTGCCCATGGTGATTGGGTATCGCGTCTCGCCCATCACCGCCTTTATCGCCACCAAATTTTTAGGTTTACGGGTCGAGTATGCAAGCCTATTAAACATACTCAGCGCCAAGAGCGTGGTTCCGGAATTTCTCCAAGGAAATTGCAAGGCCGCTTTATTGGCGAACGCCTTGGAAGCGTTGTTTTCGGAGGGACCGGAACGGACGGCTCAAATCGACGGATTGGCCAATGTGGTGGATTTGTTGGGTGGCGCTGCGGTAAAGCCTAGCATAAAGGCTGCCGAAGCTATAATGCGTGAAACGGGTACGGGAGAGTTATGACGATGGGCAATGATTGGCGTATTCTGCACACCATGATAAGGGTCGGCAATCTTGATAAATCCATCGACTTTTACACCCGCTTGCTGGGAATGACGTTGCGCACCCGCCGCGATTATCCCGATGGACGCTTTACCTTGGCGTTTCTGGGCTATGGCGATGATCCTGACCGGGTGGAAATTGAATTGACCCACAATTGGGATACGGCAAGCTACGAATTGGGCTCTGGCTATGGCCATATCGCCTTGGGCGTTCCCGATATTTATGCCGCCTGCGAGGCCTTGGCCAAGGAAGGGGCTAAAATTCCCCGTCCGCCCGGCCCGATGAAGCACGGTACGGTTGAAATCGCCTTTGTCGAAGATCCCGACGGCTACAAAATCGAACTCATTCAAAACAAGCGGTCCGTTTAAGTGTCGCTGGAAATCCTTGAATTCGGGGCTCGCAAAGAGGGCCGCCCGCCGCTTCTGCTGATCCATGGCGCTTATTGCGGCGCGTGGGTGTGGCAACGCCACTTCATGCCTTTTCTGGCCTCAAATGGCTATCACGGAATCGCTATCTCGTTGCGCGGCCATGGTCAAAGCGACGGACATTCGACCCTGGATCTGCTGGGCATACAAGATTTTGTCGATGATGCTGAATATGCGGCCTCTCTGCTTGAAAGCGCGCCTGTGGTCATTGGTCATTCCATGGGCGGACTGATTGCCCAGATCATGTCCACTCGGCACCCTTTGAAGGGGATGGCCTTGTTGGCGGCGGTGCCGCCGCACGGATTGGCGACGGCAGCGACCCAGATGTGGATGGAAAAGCCCGGATTGTTCTCGCAACTGGGCGTGGCTTTGTCCATGGGCGGCTGGAGCAGCAATCCGCAACAGGTCGCCAACAATCTGTTTTCCATGGAAACGCCCAGTTGGGAACAGGTGCGGTTTCTGTCTCAGTTCCAGCGCGAATCCACCCGCGCCGCATTCGAGATCATGCTGCCGCAATTGCTGCTGGCTCCGACGCCGCTGCCGCCGGTATTCGTGCTGGGTGGGGACACCGACGCGTTCATCCCCAAGGAAGAAATCGCATCGACGGCCCATTTCTGGAACGTCACCGCCACGATTGTTCCCACCTTGCCTCACGAAATGATGCTGGACGAACGCTGGATCGAGGCCGCCCAGCCCCTGATCGAGTGGTTGGGTACGCTCTAAGCGGCGTTCAGAGCCTGGGTTAAATCCGCCAAGATGTCGTCGCTATGCTCGATGCCGATGGACAGGCGCACGTAACCGGGGGTGACGCCGGTGCTGACTTGGTCTTGGGCGGAGAGTTGCGAGTGGGTGGTGCTGGCCGGATGGATGGCCAGGCTGCGGGCATCGCCGATATTGGCCACATGGTAGAACAGTTTCAGAGCGTCGATGAACCGCTTGCCCGCTTCCAAGCCGTCTTTCAATTCGAATCCGACCAAAGCGCCGTATCCGCCCTTGAGGACCGCATCGGCGCGGCGGCGCAACTCACCGGTTTGCAACGAGGGATGGATGGTTTTGGCGACTTTGGGATGGTCGCTTAGGAACTTGACCACTTCCAGGGCGTTGCGATTGTGTTCGCGCATGCGCAGCGGTAGGGTTTCCAGTCCTTGCAGGGTTTGGAAGGCATTGAACGGGCTGAGCGCCGCGCCCATGTCGCGCAACAAGGTAACCCGCGCGCGCAGGATATAGGCGATGGGTCCCAGCGGTTTGACCGCCTGGGACCAGATAGCGCCGTGATAGCTGGGGTCGGGCTGATTGAGCAGGGGGAAGCGGTCGGCGTGCTTTTCCCAATCGAATTTGCCGCTGTCGATGATCACGCCGCCGATACTGGTGCCGTGACCGCCGATATATTTGGTGGTCGAATACATGACGATGGCTGCGCCAAGGTCCAGGGGCCGCGCCAAGATAGGGGTGGCGGTATTGTCCATGATCAGCGGCACGCCGATCTCATTGCCGATCTTGGCCACTTCAGCGATGGGGAAGACCTGCAATTTGGGATTGGGCAGGGTCTCGGCGTAATAGGCGCGGGTCTTGGCATCGGTGGCACGCCGGAAGTTCTCGGGATCGCTGGGATCGACGAACCGGGCCTCGATGCCCAATTGCTTGAAAGTGTTGGCGAATAAGTTCCAGGTGCCACCGTATAGATCGGTCGAGGTGACGAAATTGTCGCCCGCTTGCGCCACGTTCAGAATGGAATAGGTGCTGGCGGCCTGACCCGACGCCACCGCCAGGGCCGCGACTCCGCCCTCCAGCGCCGCCAGACGTTGTTCCAACACGTCGGTGGTGGGATTCATCATACGGGTATAGATGTTGCCCAATTCTTTCAACGCAAACAAATTGGCCGCATGCTCGGCGCTGCTGAACTGATACGATGTGGTTTGGTAAATGGGCACGGCGACGGAGGTGGTGGCGGGGTCCGAGCGGTAGCCCGCATGCAGCGCCAATGTTTCCGGATGTTTGCTGGTGATGGTCATGTCGGGTTCCTTTGAGCGGCTATTTCTTTCAAGATCATCCGGTTGGCGCGGATTTGTCAAGTTGAATGCCCACTCATTCTAGGGGTTAATGGAATAAGAAGGGCTAAAAAATTCAGGAGTACTGTTTCGAGTCATTGATAAATTTGTTATCCTCAAAAGTATGGATGAAAATTCGTTTCGATTAAGACTCTCGAAACGGAGTTGGGGGTAAGTTTTTGCCATGCGTCAATCACTCCTCCTCTTGACTGGCTTGTTGGTTTTAGCGTGTGCGGACGCCGATGCGGCCAAGTCTGCGTCCGTTGCTGCCAAGCCGACTCAATGGGCCGCCATCAACCAGCCGTCGCGGGGGCAGTCTCAATCCATCGGCACGCCCGCCGCCGGTTGCCTGATGGGTGCGGAAGCCCTGGAGCCCGATGGGCCGGGCTGGCAAGTGCTGCGATTGGAACGCAAGCGAAATTACGCTCATCCCGCTATGATCGATTACATTCATTGGCTGGGGCATCGCATTCAGGATGAATCCTTGGGTGCGATCATCATTGGCGATTTGTCTCAGCCCAGGGGCGGTCCCATGAGCTTCGGCCACGGCTCGCATCAAAACGGCTTGGACGTGGACATCTTGTTCCGTTTGACCGACTTGCCCTTGACCGAGTCCGAGCGGGAACGGCCCGATATGATTTCCGTGGTGCGAGGGCAAACGGTGGATCGCTCGCTGTGGTCGGACAAGCTGGAACGGTTGGTGGAAATCGCCGCCAGCGCACCGCAAGTGGAACGCATCTTCGTCAATCCCGCCATTAAGGCCCATCTGTGCAAGACCGTTCCACAAAGCCAACATTCTTGGCTGCGCAAATTGCGTCCCTGGTGGGGCCATGACGAGCATTTCCATGTGCGCCTTGCCTGTCCGCCCGGCAGCCCCGACTGCGTTGCTCAAACTCCGCCGCCCGAAGGCGACGGCTGCGGTTACGAGGTTGAATCATGGCTGGAAAAACCCACCTTGAACATCCCCTCGGACAGACCCAACACCCGCAACGTCATCTTGCCCGCCCAATGCCAAACCGTGATTAAGACGGCGGGGCGCTAGAGAGCTTGGCCAAAGGGGTTTATTTTTTTGAAATTCGATATATGATATCGCCATTATATATCGGAGCGCCCCATGCGGACTTTGGTCGATTTTAACGAAAATCAGATACAAGCGCTGGACGAACTGTCCAAGCGCAACAAACAATCAAGAGCCGCTTTAATCCGCTCTGCGGTCGATGACTTTCTACGTCGCAACAACAGTGCCCAAGCCAAGGATGCCTTCGGGGCCTGGGGCGATCACACAGTTGACGGGCTGGAGTATCAGGAGCGGGTGCGCAGTGAATGGTGAAGGCTCTGTTCGACACCAACATTCTGATTGATTACCTGAACGCTGTGCCTCAGGCGCGAACGGAATTGGATCGTTTCGACGACAAAGCCGTCAGCATCATCACCTGGATGGAAGTGATGATCGGCGCTCCAACTGAAACGGAATCGTTGACGAGGTCATTTCTTAACGGATTCAATGTAATAGAGCTTGATCCTAAGGTGGCTAATCACGCTGTTTCCTTACGCCGTGCCCATCGGATAAAATTGCCCGACGCCATCATCTGGGCGACGGCAGTGACAGAGGGCAGATTGCTGGTGACCAGAAACACCAAGGATTTTCCGAGCGACGATCCTGCCGTCCGCATTCCCTATCGCCTCTAGACTCTTCCCGTTCGCCGGGGCATCTTTGCGGCTATGACCAGTCCAGCTTCCTTCGTTCATCTGCGCGTCCATTCCGCCTTTTCGTTGTCGGAAGGAGCGATCAAGATCAAGCAATTGGTCAAACTGTGCGAAACCTCCGCCATGCCTGCGGTGGGCATCGCCGACACCAACAATCTGTTTGGGGCGTTGGAATTCTCGACCTCGTGCGCCGATGCGGGCATCCAGCCGATCATCGGAGCGCAATTGGCGGTGACGCGCGAAGATGGCGGCACGCCCCGCGACGGCCGCATGCCCGAACCCGATACGCTGGTGGTTTTGTGTCAAAATGAGTCGGGCTATGAAAATCTGCTGCGGTTGGTGTCCAAGGCATTTTTGGAAACCGAGTCCGGGCTGACGCCTCAGGTCTCCTATGGGGATCTTGAAACCTATGCAGGCGGATTGATCCTGCTGACCGGTGGAGCGGAAGGGCCGGTGGGGCGCTTGTTGGCGGAAGGACAGACTCCCGCCGCTCGGGATTTGTTGCAACGGCTGAACATCGCCTTCGCCGGACGACTCTATATCGAACTGCAACGCCACCATCTGGAAGTCGAAAACCGCATCGAGCCCGCCTTGATAGGGCTGGCCTATGAGATGGATTTGCCGCTGGTCGCCACCAACGAGCCGTTCTTCACCACGCGGGCCATGTTCGAAGCCCACGACGCCTTGATGTGCATCGCTCAGTCGGCGGTGCTGTCGCAAGAGGATCGCCGCCGCCTGACACCCGAGCATTATTTCAAAAATGCCGAGGAAATGCGGACTCTGTTCTCGGATTTGCCTGAAGCCTGCGACAACACGCTGGTGATCGCCAAGCGTTGCGCCTTCATGGTCGCCAAGCGCAAACCGATTTTGCCGCCGTTCAAAATGAAGGATTTGACCGAAGCCGAGGCGTTAAAGGTCAAGACCCACGAAGGGTTGGAAGCGCGTCTGCTCAAGCATGTCTTTAAACCGGACATGACCGGGGCGGAACGAGACGCCGCCGCCAAACCCTATCGCGAGCGCGCCGATTTCGAACTGGGCGTCATCGAGCAGATGGGATTTCCCGGCTACTTCCTGATCGTGGCCGATTTCATTCAATGGTCCAAGGCCCACGATATTCCGGTGGGGCCGGGGCGCGGCTCGGGCGCGGGCTCGGTGGTGGCGTGGGCTTTGACCATCACCGATTTGGATCCTTTGCGCTGGGGCTTGCTGTTCGAACGGTTTTTGAACCCCGAACGTGTCTCTATGCCTGATTTCGATATCGATTTCTGCCAGGACCGGCGCGAGGAAACCATCCGCTACGTCCAAGAGCGCTACGGCTACGACCAAGTGGCGCAGATCATCACCTTCGGTAAGTTGCAGGCCCGCGCGGTGTTGCGCGACGTGGGCCGGGTGATGGGCATGCCCTATGGCCAAGTGGACCGCATTTGCAAGCTGGTGCCCAACAACCCGGCCAATCCGGTGACCCTGGAGCAAGCCATCGCCAGCGAGACCGAATTGCAGGTCCAACGCGACCGCGACGAGACCGTGGCGCACTTGCTGGATACCGGCATGAAGCTGGAAGGGTTGTACCGCCATGCCTCGACCCATGCCGCCGGGGTGGTGATCGGCGACCGCCAACTGTACAAGCTGGTGCCGCTGTACCGAGACCCGCGCTCGGACATGCCGGTGACCCAGTTCAACATGAAATGGGTGGAAGCCGCCGGTCTGGTCAAGTTCGACTTCTTGGGCCTGAAAACCCTGTCGGTGATGGCCACCGCCGTCCGCCACATCAAACGCTCCAAGGGCGTGGAGGTGGATTTGTCGGCGCTGCCGCTGGACGATGCCGCCACCTATGCCATGCTGGCCAAGGGCGACACCTCGGGCGTGTTCCAGTTGGAAAGCGCGGGCATGCGCGACGTGCTGCGCAAGATGAAGCCCAACCGGCTCGAGGATTTGATCGCCGTGGTGGCGTTGTATCGTCCCGGTCCCATGGATCAGATTCCGCGCTACATTGCCTGTAAGCATGGCGAGGAAGAACCCGATTACATGCATCCCACCTTGCAGCCGATCCTGGAGGAAACCTTTGGGATCATGGTCTATCAAGAACAGGTGATGCAGATCGCCCAGGTCCTGTCCGGCTATAGCCTGGGCGGAGCCGATCTGCTGCGCCGGGCCATGGGCAAGAAGATCAAAGAGGAAATGGACAAGCAGCGGGCCGACTTCGAATCCGGGGCCGAGAAAAACGGCGTCGACCGCGCTCAAGCGTCGATGATCTTTGATAAGGTCGCCAAATTCGCCGAA
>CAIYCT010000293.1 GCA_903924765.1 uncultured Rhodospirillaceae bacterium
ATTGGAAGAAGACGCGAGACGCCTTTCGGCCTCTCGCTCATGAACAAAATTAGTGTATTCCGATTCGGAGATAATTCCCTTCGCCTTAAGGGTTTTGAGGAGATCATCCAAAGAATCCGCATGGGATACCACGGGTGATAATGCTAGAACACAGACTGCTATTAGTAACGATTTGTGCATCCGCCCACCCACTAGAAACAAATCCATAAAAGTGGGCGGCAGTATAGTGTTGTGCGCAGAAAGTTAGAAAAGACAGTATTATTAAACCAAGTTTATAGGAAAAGGATGGCGCCATGATGTGTCCGGTTTTACGAGGCTTATGTGTTGCTGCGGTTGCATTGTTGAGCGCTCCGTGCGCTTGGGCTCAGCCGATGCCGACCGTTATCGAGCTGTTCACCTCGCAAGGGTGTAGTTCGTGTCCGCCCGCCGATGCGCTATTGGGCGAATTGTCGGCCGACCCCGAAGTGGTCGCCCTGGCCTTTCATGTGGATTATTGGAATTCCTTGGGCTGGACCGACGGGTTTGCGTTGGCCGACAGCACTCGGCGGCAGAGGTCTTATGCGCGCGCCTTGGGGCTGTCTTCCCCCTATACGCCGCAAATGGTGGTCAACGGCACGCGCGATGCTGTGGGGTCGGATCGAACCGCCGTGCTGGCGGCGCTGGCTGGAGGGCGACATGATGGCGTTCCCATCCAGATGACGGTGGATGAGACTGGGGTGCAGGTGGGCCTGGATGCAGCACTTAAGTCCGGCCTGTTCGATATCGTCGCGATTACGTATCGACTGCGGGCGGAAACCCTGGTGCGCCGGGGCGAGAATGCTGGACGGTCATTGCCGGAATTTAATATCGTCCGCTCGATTCAAGTGCTGGGGACTTGGTCAGGAGGTTCGGCCCATTTCTCGGTGTCGAAGGACCAGATCCCGACCGATGCTGACCGCATTGCCGTTTTGGTTCAGCGCCCCGGTCAAGCCGCCATCTTGGGCGCGGTCGTGGCTGCGTTACGATAAAAGGGGTCTGCACAAACGAGTTCATCCGCCGTGAAAATCACGGCGGATTCTAAAACGGATTCATCCTGTCTTCTCCCTATATTCTGCGGCGTTGATCCTGACGATCAATGCTGAGACGTGGAGTTGCCCTGATCTTGGCCGGACGCGCCAGTGTTCCCTTGGCCGCTGGCGTCGGCGGTGTGAACGGTAATGGGTTGTCCGCTGGAAGCCTGGCCACTGACGGAGTGGTCAGCGGAAGACGACTTTACCGGCGCATCTGGTCCCTGATGACGCTTGTACTCATCGACTACTTGTTGTGAAGGCAATTGCTCAATGATCTTGCCGTCATGGTCCAGCACAGCCAAAACCGCGATACCGGTGCTGGGGTCCACATGGGTCGCCGGACTGAAAAAAGGCGGCGAGGCCTGAGCCGTGGTTGTGCTTGGTTGAGACGATTGATCGTGAGACGGGCTGCCGCTGCCAGATGACACACCTGGGGCGGACGTCGTGGGGGGCCACTGAGGCCCCGTTGCGGTGACTACTGTCATTTTTTATCTCGCTTTCTGGCTAGCACGGAGCCACTTCGGACTCCAATGCGTTGTTCATCGCACTTCTGCGACGAGCCTATAGTGCAGAAAGCCTTTGCGCGCGTCAAGATAAATTTGGGTGGTGACGCATTTTGACCAAGAGCCCGGTCATCACCGTCCGGTTTTCCCGGCGGCTTGGGTCAGGCGCATCAAGGCGCGGGCGGTGATTTCCTGGGCGGGCAGTCCGGTGGTTTTGCAATCGATTTCGGCGTCCAGCAGCACTTCCAGGGCCGTGCTCAGGCGGTCCAAAGGCCACCGGGTCAGCTGGCGGCGGAAGCGGTCGGCGGCTTTGAAAAAGACCGGCGGGCGCAATTGCCCCAGGGCTTGTTCGGTGGACGAGCCTTGGCTGATCAGGCTTTTGGCCAAATGCAGACGCATGAAATGGCTGACTACCGAGCGCAGGATAGAGATGGGGGATTCGCCGTCGGCCAAGAGGCGGTCCAAGGTGTGCTGGGCATCGGCGTGGTTGCCGTCAGCGGTGGCCAGGGCAAGATCGTCCATGGATAATTGAGCGCTGTCGCCGACGCAGGCGATAGCGTCGTCCAGGGTGACTTTGCCAGATTTGCCCATATACAAAATCAGCTTGGTCAGTTCCATCCGGCTCAGGCGGCGGTCGCCCCCCAGATTGGCGGACAGGAATTCCAGGGCGTCGGGGTCGGCGGTCAAGCCGTTTTCCTTGAGCATGGCGACGATCAAGGCGGTCAGGGACTCGCCTTCGTCGGCATAGCAGGCCAAAATAGCCGCCGCATCCTTGGATTCGAACAATTTGCGCAACGACGATTGCTTGCCCAAGTCGCCGCCTTCGAACAGCACCAATGCATCACCGGCGGGATTGTTCAGGTAGCTGGTGGCGGCCGGGGTTGAGCCGTCGGCGGCGTCGCGCACGATGACCACGCGCCGTCCGCCGGTCATGGCGATGGCTTGGGCTTCATCGGCCAGCAAGGCCGGGTCGGCGGTCAGCCGGGATTGAGCCAGTTCGGCCACGCGGAAGGGGTCGCGCAGATCGGATACGACGCTCTTGGCCAAGCGTTCAATACGTTCACGCACCAAGCCTTGATCGGGGCCATAGACCAAAATGGCGCGGCAGCCCGGATCGGGGGCTTTCAGGAACGGTTCGATCCGGTTGCCCTTGACGATCATGGCTTAAGGCTATTGTTGTTTATGGGAAGTAAGATAAATGGCCACACGGTCGGTGATCAGGTCGGACAGGTTTTCCAAGATGCGCCGTTCGGCGTCGCGTTCGGCGACGACGCTGGCATAGCGGGGGCCCAAGAAGTTGACGCTATCGACCGTGCTGAACTTGCCGGAATCCACACGTCTTCCGGTCGTAACGTCCAGCAGTTGCCAGTTTGCGGAAATCTGCATTTCGCCGCCGCTGGCGGTGGCGTTCTTTTGATAATTGATGCCGCCCATGTTTTCTTCCAAGGTGATCTGCAAGCGATAGCGCGGTTGAGCGACAGACTCGTCCGTGTGCATCCGCTCCATCAACGCGTTGTAGAGAATCTGCCCGTTGCGTTCGTCGATGGGGCTGACATGGACCCCTGACAATTGTTGACGAATTTGAGTGTTCTCGTGGGCCTGCGAATAAAGCGGATGAAAGCCGCAACCGCCCAAGGCCAGGGCAAGAGCCAGGATCGGAAGGGTTGGGCTACGCCACCACATTGACGATCCGATTGGGCACCACCACAACCTTGCGGGGCGGTTTGCCGGCTAGGATTGAAACGATTTGCGGCTGTTGCAAGGCCACGCTTTCCACTGTCTCGGACGGAGAATCCTTGGGCACTTGAATGGTGGCCCGCAGTTTGCCGTTGACTTGAATGGCGATGGTGACGGTGTCGTCCACCAACAAGGACGGATCGGCCTTGGGCCACGCGGTCTGCGCCAGCAAGGTTTCATGCCCCAGGATCGACCATACTTCCTCGGCCAAATGCGGCATCATCGGGCCAACCAGCCGCGCCGCTGTTTCCAGCCCTTCGCGCAAGACCCAAGCGGCGCCGTCTCCATCTTTGTCCGAGCCATTGAAGTCGCTCAAGGCATTGGTCATTTCGCGGATGCGGGCGACCGCCTTGTTGAACTGGAATTTATCGAGGTCGTCATCCACGCCGGCAATGGTGCGATGGATCAAGGACCGAATGCTTTGGGCTCGTCCGCTGAACGAGTCCGGCATGGGCGCGTCCTTGGGCGGCAGGGGCAAAGCGGGCAGGGCCGACAGACGCCACAGACGGTTGACGTAGCGCCACGCGCCGTCGATCCCGGATTCGGTCCATTCCAGGTCCCGTTCGGGCGGAGAATCCGACAGCATGAACAGTCGCGCTGTATCGGCGCCGTAGGTGGCGATGATATGGGCGGGATCGACCACGTTGCGCTTGGATTTGGACATTTTCTCGGACCGACCGCGCACGACCTTGGTTCCGGTTTCCACGTGAACCAGTGCGCCGTCGTCGGATTTGGTCACTTCTTCCGGGTACAGCCAGCCGCCAGTGTCGGACTTGAATGTCTCGTGGCAGACCATGCCTTGGGTCAGCAGACCGGCGAAGGGCTCGGCAACGGTCAGATAACCGCAATGCTTGAGAGCGCGGGTGAAGAAGCGGGAATACAACAGATGCAGAACCGCATGTTCGATGCCGCCGATATATTGATCCACCGGCAGCCAAGCATCGGCGGCGTCGCGTTCGAACCCGATGTCTTCGCTGTGTGGCGAGCAGAAGCGGGCGAAATACCACGAGGATTCAAAGAACGTGTCGAAGGTGTCGGTTTCCCGTTCGGCCTTGCCGCCGCATTGAGGGCAGTTCACATGCTTCCAGGTGGGGTGATGGACCAAGGGATTGCCCGGCCTGTCGAAGCTGACATCCTCGGGCAGTTTGACCGGCAAGTGTTCGGCGGGAACGGGAATCGCGCCACAGGTGGGGCAATGAATGATGGGAATGGGGCATCCCCAATAGCGTTGCCGCGATACGCCCCAATCGCGCAAGCGCCAATTGACGGTCTTGGTTCCCAGTCCTTGGGCTTCGATCTTGGCGATGGCGGCGGCCTTGGCCTCGGGCACCGTCAATCCGTTCAGGAAATCGGAATTGAACAACACGCCGTCTTCGGTATGGGCTTCCGCTTCGATGGCGAAGGTGGCCGGGGCGGCGCCGGAGGGCAGCACCACAGGGCGAACCTCCAAACCATACTTGCGGGCGAAATCCAAATCGCGCTGGTCGTGGGCCGGGCAGCCGAACACCGCGCCGGTGCCATATTCCATCAGCACGAAGTTGGCCACATAAACGGGGATGACGCGGCCTTCGATAAAGGGATGGCGCACGGTCAGTCCCGTATCCACGCCCAATTTCTCGGCGGTTTCCATGGCCGCCTCCGAGGTGCCGATGCGGTCGCACTCGGCGATGAAGTCGGCCAAGCGCGCGTTGGTTGCGGCCAACCGGGAGGCGATGGGGTGGTGGGCCGAGATGGCGACGAACGACGCGCCGAATAAGGTATCGGGCCGGGTGGTGAAGACCTCGATATGGTCTTCGCTATTGGTGAGGGCCCATTTCAGCCGTAGGCCTTCCGACCGGCCAATCCAATTTTCCTGCATCACGCGGACACGCTCGGGCCAGCGGTCCAGGCCGGACAAGCCGGAAAGCAGGTCTTCGGAGAATTGGGTGATTTTCAAGAACCATTGCGACAGCAAACGTTTTTCCACCAGCGCGCCCGACCGCCAGCCCCGCCCGTCGATAACCTGCTCGTTGGCCAGCACGGTGTTTTCCTCGGGGTCCCAATTGACCCAGGATTCCTTGCGATAGACCAAGCCAGCCTTTAGGAAATCCAGGAACATCTTTTGTTCGTGGCGGTAATAATCCGGTTCGCAGGTGGCGATTTCCCGCGACCAATCGTAGGACAGGCCCATGGATTTAAGCTGTTCGCGCATGGCGGCGATGTTTTCGCGGGTCCATTTGGCCGGATGCACGCCCCGTTCGATAGCGGCGTTTTCGGCAGGCAGGCCGAACGCGTCCCAGCCCATGGGGTGCAGCACATCATAGCCCTTGGCTCGGCGATGGCGGGCAACCACGTCGCCTAGGGTATAATTGCGGACATGGCCCATATGAATCTTTCCCGACGGATAGGGAAACATCTCCAGCACATAATATTTGGGGCCGTTGGGCAAACGACCGGCCTTGAAAACCTGCTTTTGTTCCCAAACGCGTTGCCAGCGGGCCTCCGCCTCGCCCACATTGTAGCGGTCATCCGCCATCGTCGTTGACCCCTTAAGGCGTGGTAGAGGACGCGATCCGCAATTGGCGCGCCCGGGTCAAAATGGAATTCTCGATGTCGGCGGCCATCTTGCCGTCGATCTTGACGTCGATCCACTGACCCGACGTGTCCTTTGTCTGTTTGAACACCGAGACCCGCACGCCATCGGCCCGCAGCACCCGGTCCAGAATATAGACGTTCAGCTTGTAGCGCTGAGCGGGGCCTTCGGGCAATTGATACCAATCGGTGATGATGGTGCCGCCGAATGGATCGGCGCTTGCGATGGGCATGAAGGCGATGGTGTCGAGCGCTGCGCGCCACAGGAAGACGTTGACGCCGATGCCGGAATCATCCGACTTGCGCTTGCCGCCCAACAAATCCGAACTGAATAGCGAATTGCTCTTTTCCTCGATCCGCGGCGACGAGTCGCTTTTGTCCTTTGCGGGATAGGCGATTTTGGGGGTAGGCTTGTCGTTGCTACCGCATCCAGGCAGAAGCGCCAAAGGCAACACGAGCGCAAGGGCGCGGAAGAAACAAAAGGCGGGCTTTACCATTATGGACGATCTCACAAAAGAATCCTTTAAGCGGCCAGAATGTACCAGCCGTCGTGAAAGTCACAAGAGGATTCGTATTGAAGTCGGAAGCAGCCCCTAGTTTAAGCGGCTTTTCGAAGCCAACGCAAGACTGTGGCGAACAGTTCCTCAGGGTCCACCGGTTTGGCGACAAAATCGTTCATCCCGGACTCGATGCATTGGGTTCTGTCTTCATCGAAGGCGTTGGCGGTCATGGCCAGAATCGGCGGGTCGGCGAAACCGGGCAGGGCGCGAATGGCGCGGGTCGCCTGCAAACCATCCATTACCGGCATTTGAACGTCCATCAAAACCAAGGCATAGGCTTGTTTTTGAACCATTGCCACCGCTTGCGACCCGTCCTCGGCCAGATCCACCGACAGGCCGACGCCTTGCAGCAGTTCCAAGGCGACTTCTTGATTGATTGGATTGTCCTCGGTGACAAGCAATTTGGCGCCGCTGAAATTGGCGCGCAGCATGTTTTCCACTTCCGAGGGGGCCAAGCTGTCGCTTTCGGCGCTGGCAGCATCGTTGAAGGCGACGCGCAAGGCGTCGATCAAGGCGCCGTGAGTCAACGGTTTGGTCAAGATGGCCTTACACGACAGACTGGTCGCTTCCTTGCGCAATAGCGCTTCGTCATAGGCGGTCGCCATGAAAATCTTGGGCAGGGTGGTGGGAGGATGGACCATCAACCGTTGCAGCGTTTGAATTCCGTCGCATTCGGGCATGTACCAATCGACCATGAACAGGTCGAAGGGGATTCCCTTTTTATCGGCCTCCATGATCTTCGCTAAGGCTTCCGTTCCAGAAGAAACCACCGTGGTTTCAAATCCGATGCGCTTCAGCATGTTCTCGATAACGTCCAGGGATTCGGGCAAATCGTCGGCCACCAAGGCGCGTTTGCCGGTGAAGTCGCCGTCGAAACGCAAGGTCGGCTGCTGGTGCGAATGTTTCAGGCGCATGGTCACCCAGAATGTGCTGCCCTTGCCGGCCTTGCTGTTGGCCCCTGCCGATCCGCCCATCATTTCGGCCAAGCGGCGATTAATCACCAAACCCAGACCGGTGCCGCCAAACTTGCGGGTGGTGGAACTGTCGGCTTGCTCGAACGGTTGAAACAATTTGGTCAACCGATCTTGGTCGATGCCGATGCCGCTATCCTTGACCGCAAACTTGATCAGCATATCGTCAGGGGTCTGTTCCAGAATCGTACCGGTCAGGACGATGGACCCCTTCTCGGTGAATTTAATGGCGTTGCCCAAATAGTTGATCAGCACTTGCTTGATGCGGGTTGGGTCGCCCAGCAGGAACTGCGGCAATTGCTGGAGGTTGAAAACCAATTCCAAATTCTTGTCCAGGGCCCGCTGAGCAATCAGCGTATGAATCTGCGACGTCATGGCTTCCAGGTCGAAATCGGTTTCTTCCAGGGCCAGTTTTCCAGCCTCGATTTTGGAAATGTCGAGGATGTCGTTGATGATGGACAGCAAATGCTCGGCCGAGACAGTGATCTTTTTCAACTGATTTTTTTGTTTGGTATCGGTCGCGGATTGATTCATCAGATAAGTGATGCCCAGGATGGCGTTCATGGGGGTTCTGATCTCGTGGCTCATGCTGGCCAGGAACGTGCTTTTGGTGCGGTTGGCTTCCTCGGCGGCGGCTTTGGCGGTGATTAGGTCGGTCACGTCGGTCAGCACCACGGCGATCACGGTGTTGCCGTCATAATGATGTTGTCGTTCGCGCGCCTCCAGCCAGCGGTTGTCGTAGTTCTTGAATTGAATGGTGCGGACGTCGCCCAGGATAGTCTGGACGGCGCCGTCATCATGAGGGTTGTGAAATTGCGGCACGGTATCGCCCAATTTCGCTTGGTCGAACGGCGGACCCAGCAGGGCCTTGAAGTGCCAATTGGTGGCAATCAAACGTCGCTGATCGTCCAGCAACGCGATGCCATCGCTGACCGCGTCGAAGGTGATCTTAAGATTGCTCATGGTCATGGCCAGAATACGGGCGGTTTCCCGCGCCGGTCTTAAGATCATGCTATTGAAAACGAAGGACAGGACCCACACCAAGATGATGGCGATGGAGGTCACAATGGCGGTGGATTTGGTCGCTTCCAACGCCCGTGACATCATGGTGCTTGCCGGGACCTGGACAACGATATACCAGCCCGAGCCATCAATACGGTCGGCGGCGAAGTAAGTGTTGTCTTTCATGGTCAGGGATTTGACCATGCCGTCCAGATCTGCGGTGGGCATTGCCGGAGCGTGGGGCAGAAATTTGGGAATGGTTCCGATGGAGTCCATGCCGGAATCGTCGGCGATAATGCGGGCGTCGGAATCGGTCAAGGTAATGGACGAATCGTCCGAGAAGATGGGAAAGGTATATTTGGCCATGACGGACAAGTCCAATTCCGCCGCTATATATTTACCATCGGCCGCCATGGAAGTGGGGACGATATAGGCCATTTTCCACGCATCGCTTCCCACTTGCTTCGGCGCGGTCCAATTCCTCGCGTTTTTGGCGGTGGCGACAGCATGCCGAATAAAGCTTTCCTGGTCGTGGGGCAAAGTGTCGGACACCCCGTCATCCTTGATGGCGATGAAATCCGTGGGGGCGACATAATCCAAACTCTCGATGTCGTTCTCGCCCGAGGACTGTTTGACGATGGACAGCAACGTCTTGATGTTCTGCGGTCGGGTTTCCTTGTCGATGGACTTGGCCAGGTTTGCGACCATTGATTGCAAAGTGCGGATGCTTTGATCGACGGCGACGGCGCGGGCCTTTAGGTCCGCCAAGAGCAAATGCTCGGATTGGTCCAATTCTTGTGAGAAACGGACGCCGTACACGGTCAACCCGATGATGGTCAAGAACAGGGCCGTCCCGAATAAGATCCGGTTCGAAGGGATGTCCGCCATTTTGAATGTGGACATGATCAGTACCGTCCTGTGATGGTGAAAAAGGCCTGTCGTTCGG
>CAIYCT010000294.1 GCA_903924765.1 uncultured Rhodospirillaceae bacterium
GACACGGAACCGACGGACAAAGAGGACATTTTGGGTGCTGATTGATTAATAGGCTGCATGTGCCCAATTATTAAGCGCCTGCTCGTCAAGGACAACATAAAAATTTGCCAAAGTGTCTAAAGCAACACTTGTGTTACAAATTTAACCCCAGGTGACGCCAACATAATCAATAAATAGACTGTCAACACAACCCTGGCGGCAACTCTGCCGCGAACACCGCACACTCGATGTCCAATCTGTAAAATCCCGATCAGGACGAAGGCGCTCACCGACAGCAGGGTCTTGTGATCGAACACCAGCAAGTGCCCGGTTTCGTAATATTCGATGGCCATGCCGCTTATCAGGCCGATTCCCAACAGGATTTGCACCACCACCAGCAACAGATCTGACAAATGCTCGGCCTCGTTGACGCTGGGCAGCAGCTTGGATAACGGGCCGATGGATTTTGTCTTGAGCGCCCGCTCCTGCAAGGCGACGCTCAGCGCCGTCACCGCCGTCACCGTCAACACGCCGATCACCGACACGGCGATGACGATGTGCAAATCCAGCCACAAGGGCGGCGCTTGATCATTCATGGCATAGGGTTCGCCGCGCACTGAAGAGCCCAACAGACCCAACAGGGTCAAATAGGGCATCAAGAGCGGGCTGATCTTTTGCGCAAAGGGCCACCGATAGGCTGTCAGGGCGAAGACGATGGCCGCTGCCGTCTCGGTTATCCACAAGGCGGTGCCGAAATCGGTGCGCCATCCTTCGGTCAGCAAAACCCCCGTCCAGACCAGCGAACTGGCGACGACGATGGCTATTTGCCACCAAAAAAGTGGGGGGCGCAATCCACCCTCCTTCCAAGAATGGAACGAGGTGACGCCCAGGGCCGATAAAACCAGCAGTTCAAAGGGAAAGTTGGAAGCCATGCGACACTATAACATCCTTTTGCTCTGGCGAAAGTACACTGCTAGGGTACGGACCGAAACTGAGAGACGAAATAGAGGAGTTGGGGTTTCATGGTCAAGTGCGCTGTCTTGGTGGTTGCCGCCGGTCGCGGACGTCGTTTCGGCGGCGATATACCAAAGCAATATCTGGATTTGGGGGGGCGCACGGTACTCCGCCATTCGTTGGCCGCTTTCGCCGTTCATCCACGCATTCACTGGATTCGCGCGGTCATTCACCCCGATGATCGCGAGATGTACGACGCTTCGGCCATGGGATTGCATGTCTTAGAGCCGGTTCATGGCGGCGAGACCAGACAGGATTCTGTGCGGTTTGGCCTGGAGAGCCTGGCGCAATACAATCCCGACATCGTGCTGATCCATGACGGCGCGCGGCCGATGATTGATGCCGGAACCATCAGCCGCGTGATCAACGCCCTGGAAACCCATCCCGGAGCCATCCCTGCCCTGCCCGTGGCCGATACGTTGAAGCGAGGACAAGAGGGGGTCATCACTCAGACCGTCGATCGCGCCAATCTGTGGCGGGCGCAGACACCGCAAGGCTTTGATTTCCAGAAGATTCTTTCTTCTCATATGCAATCCGCCGGTCGCGAACTGACCGACGACGCCGCTGTTTTGGAGCAAGCGGGCGGCACGGTGGCGCTGGTCTTGGGCGCCGAGGAAAATCTGAAGATCACCACTTTGGCCGATTTGGCCAGGGTTACCGCCAAATTGGGCGGTACGGGAGAATTCCGCACAGGCAACGGTTTTGACGTTCACGCCTTTGAACCGGGTGACGGCGTTTGGTTGTGCGGAGTCAAGGTTCCGCATGATCGCGGCCTTAAAGGCCATTCCGACGCCGACGTTGCCATGCACGCTTTGACCGACGCGATCCTGGGGGCCATTTCCGCCGGGGATATCGGCCATCATTTCCCCCCATCCGATCCGCAGTGGAAAGGCTGCGAATCCCATGTTTTCCTCTCCCATGCCGTGAATTTGGTTCAGGGTTTGGGCGGACGCATCACCCATGTGGACATCACCATCATTTGCGAGCGTCCCAAGGTCGGTCCTTACCGCCCACATATGCAGTCGCGCCTATCGGAGTTGTTGCAAGTCAATGAATCAAGGGTCAGCGTCAAAGCGACAACCACCGAAGGCCTTGGGTTTACAGGCCGTCAGGAAGGCATTGCCGCCCACGCCACCGCCACCATCTGGTTGCCTTAACCCCGCACGGATTGGTCAATCCAGTCCAAATAGGGCGGATGACCACCAACGATGGGTAGAGCCAAGACACACGGAATGTCGTAGGAATGCAGTTGCACGATGCGGGCAATCACCGCCTCGACACTGCTTTCTATGGTTTTGGCGAAGAAGACCGTTTCCGTGTCTTCGATGACTTCGCCCTGCCAACGATAAATCGAACTGATTTTATCGATCACATTGACGCAAGCAACCAGTCCTTCATTTACTAAAATTCTAGCGATTTCAGCGGCTTGCTCACGATCTCGAAAGGTCGCGTAGACGCTTCTGTAGTGTTTCATAGGCCTGGTCTCCGATTGTGACGATTGATTCCCCTTGCGTCACGAATTTACCCAACTGCATCTTCATTCGCAGATATCCACTGATATCAAGAGTATATTGCGCATTATATCAATGAGTTATCGATTTAGCCGCGGCAGCGAAGCTGCAACTTAAATTGAAGGCGTAACTGTGCCCATAAAAAAAGCCGCCTAGATACCCTGGCGGCTTCCTCGTATCAATGAACGCGTTACCCTTGATAGAAGTTGACGCCAGCCCAGGGATTGGTTGTGGCGCCATAGGTCGAAGTCCGTGTGTAAGCCGAGCCTTGCGCGGCCTGTTGATCTGCTTGGGCGCCGTAGACATAAGCCACCTGCAACTGATTGAGCGCATCCACATGGCTTTGCGCCACGCCGTTGGACCCCGAATATTGACTGGCGACCTGAGCATAGGCGATAGAGGCTTCGCTTAGCACGAAAGCAGCGTCAGTCGGGCTTTGACCATAAGCGGTGGTGAATTGAGTTTGGTTGAATTGCACCGTACCGTCCGGTTGCACATTAAAGCCAATGTCGCTGAGGGTGGTGATCGAGTTGGTGCCATTCAGGCTTTGGTACCCGACCTGAGTCAAGGCGTTCATGAATTGGTTGGGGATACCCGACTCGTCCATGGTGCCCAACGTGGTTTTGATTTGATTGATGCCCGAAACCAAGCTGTTGACGTAGCCGACTAAACTTTGAATATTGGCGACCAGCTGTGTGGGCGTATTGACTTGGCTGATGGTCACGTTGCCTGTGCGCTTCAGATCGATATTCACGCCGGTGGTGACCGGAACCGCGCTGTTGGTCGGCGAGGTAAACAGCGAACCATTGACGGTATAACTTGCATCCACAGCCGCCGTGGTCAAAGACATGCTTTTGGCCGTGCCATCATATTCCAATGCTGAGAGGTCGGCCGAGGTCGAAAGAGAATAGCCGCTGAACGCGCCGGTGGTCTGACCGGTGATCTGCATTTCGACGCCGCCGCTGACCGAGACCAGCGACGCAGTGACGCCCGCCTTGGCGTTATTAATAGCCCTGGCGATGCCATTAAGGGAATTGTCGGAAATGCTGATGGTTGAAGCTGTGGTCCCGGCGGAAGAAAAGGTCCCACCGCTGTTCCAACCACCCAATTGCAGGACCAGAGAGTCACCGGTGGTGCCGATGGTCGCCGACGTGCTGGCGAAGGTGCCCGAGGTCAAGGTCTGCGCTGCCGCCAATTGCGACACATCGACCGCATAATTGTTGTTGGTCACCTGCGAAACCCCGGCAATGTTGCCATTGGAGGAGTTGACGTTGCTATTGACCTGTGTGGTGGCCAACCCCAAGGCGGTGCTGGAGAATTCCTGCCCCAGGGATTGCATGTTTTGGTACAGCGTGATCACTTGCTGATTTTGCGCCGCTTTGCTCAGCGACAGCTGGTAGGCTGGCGTATTCGCGCCGGTTTGCGTCGATGACGTGGAAGACGACGACGAGTTGGACGATGAGGACGAGGTTCCCGACGTGGAAGACGAGCCGGACGAACTGCCCAACAAATTGCTCAACAAGGAATTAACCGCCGTAGACATGATCTGTCACCCTATTCTGGACCCTCTAAAGCATGCCGGATAGTTCCTGAATATTCCCTTAAAACCCCCAAGCTTTTCAATCGGCATTATTTGCCGCCCTAACGCCACCCCAATCCCGCCGCCGTGGCGCATAATCCCACCACCATCCAGGGCTGCACTTTCCAGACCATCAGCAACAGCAAGGCGATGACCGCCAACAAAAAGTCCTCGGTCGAAACAATGGCGCGCGACCAGACCGGATCGTGGAAGGCCGCCAACAACAAGCCCACCACGGCGGCATTGATCCCCAGCATCGCCCGCTGCGCATAAGGCCGTCGTTTGGCCAGTTCCCACAACGGCAATGCGCCGATCACGAGCAGAAAGGCCGGAAGAAAGATGGCAACCAACGCCACCCCGCTCCCAACCAGTCATTGGGTTCGGCAGTCGATACGGCACCGAGATAAGCGGAAATGGCGAATAAAGGTCCGGGGATGGCTTGCGCCGCTCCGTAACCGGCCAAAAACGCGTCGTTGGAAACCATTCCGCTGTCAACCACTTGCGCCTGCAACACAGGCAAAACAACATGCCCGCCGCCGAACACCAGCGACCCCGAGCGATAGAAGCCGTCAAACAAACGTAAAACCGGGTTGGGAAAAAAATCCACCGCGATCGGCAAGGCCAACAACAAGACCAACCAAAGGATTAACAGGCACACACCAACTTTTTTGCCATAGCCGATGGACAAAGCATGCTGCTCGGGGGCGTTCTCGGGTGAAAGAAGTCTCCACCCAAGCACGCCACCGGCGACGATAATACCGATCTGTCCCGCAGCCCCGGGAACCTTATAGGCGATCACTGCCGCCGCCACGGCGATACTGGCCCGCACCGGGTCTGGACAAAGACTTTTCCCCATGCCCCACAAGGCTTGAGCGACCACGGCGACTGTCACCACTTTCAAACCATGCAGCCACGCCGCATTGGCGTCGATCCCCCACCCTCCCAATACCAAGCCAAACAAAACCAATGCAACAGCCGAAGGAAGCGTAAATCCAGCCCATGCCGCCAAGGCTCCGGGCATTCCGCCTTTGGCAAGACCAATGGCGATGCCAACCTCGCTGCTGGCCGGACCCGGCAAAAATTGACACAGCGCCACAAGATCAGCATAGGCCTGATCGCTTATCCACTGGCGTCGGGTGACGAATTCTTCGCGAAAATAGCCGAGATGGGCGATCGGTCCGCCAAAACAGGTGACGCCCAACCGCAAAAATATGGGGAAGATGTTGGCAGCCGATATCCTTGGCTGTTTCAAAACGGCATTAGTCGCGGCTGGCATGTCCACCTCAGTACACAGTGCATGACATTGGAATCCCCCATATCGCTGAAAAATACAAATGGTGAAAGGGGCTAGGATCGTGACCGTTATGAATTATATTGATAGAAAATAATTCACTAAACCATCCCTTTTAAGGCATGACCCAACCCTATACAGTCTTAGGTTCACAACAAATAAATGTTAAAAAAAATAAAAAACGCACATTGACAGATCAACAAAGCTTAATATACATTTATTCCATGCATAATGATATTTTAACACTACCAACGTGGTTTAGCGTGAAAATTCCATGCCGCAATAGATTGTTTAAAGTGCCGCTTATCTTAGGCGCTATGATCGTATCATGTATCAGTTTATCGGACGGTGGCTTCATGCGTGAAGCGTCGGCAGTACTCTTGCAAGCTTGCTGACCAGCTACGGCATCCGTTATCCCGAGTTGGCCCAGGCTAATCGCGACAGCCTTCTGTCCGATTTTTTTGTGGATAAAGCGGTCATAACGTGCCCCACCTTCCTGCCATTTATCGCCCAGCGTTCATTGAATGGCCTCTATGCCAAGCGGCCAACGGGATGGAATGTTCCGACCTCCGGCTCGCTGTTGTTCGGCGTCACCGGAAATGCGGACTTGCCGTTGGTCCCTGGCGTCGTGATGTCACTGCCGCAAACGAAAACCATTTCCACCGGAACGGGCAAAACGACGCCGAGCCTAGCTTCATTGGCCCTTGCCAATTCGATTACGCCAATCTGATCTATACCCTCACGTCATAACGTTCACAGAACGGCACGATAGGTCGAGCGCTTGATGACGTAAACGCGGCAATGGCTATGAGTGGAGGGCAATATCAACCCGACGTGAGGACAGCTTGCTGTCGGCGGGTTCCGCCACACTGCCATAGCCCTTGACGCTCAGGCGTGATGGGGACACACCCAGGCTGATCAAATAGGAGGCTACGGACTGGGCACGATGCAAAGAAAGCGTCTTATTATACGGCGCTTTGCCTTTGGCATCAGCGAAGCCAGAGACGGCAATGCTTCCGCTCTTTGAGGATTGATGGACCCAAGCCTCCAGCATTAGTTTGTCAGCAGCTCGAAGCGAATATTGGTTGGTGGAAAACACGACATGCACAGGAGCTGTCTCTTCCCGATCAACCGCAACAGGCGCTACGTCATCGCCCTTTTTTATAAACACGATCTCAACGATCCTGCCGTTTATCGCTTGTTCTGTCTGACCACCAAATCCAACCACCACCATGCGAGAGCGATCAAGGCCCATTTTTACCAATTGATCCGCAACGGCTTCCGCTCGGCGGAGAGACAGTTTTTGGTTATAGGCTTGAGAACCGGCCCGATCCGTGTACCCGCTGATACGAATTACATCATCTTTGGCGGCATGCTCGGAGTGTCCAGCTTCCCATAAAAACTGCATGGTTCCAGCCCGTATCTCTGCACTGGCCTTCTCAAAAGCAACACTGTAAGACGTTTTTCCCTCAACATTGATCGCGTCGGCACGCAGGTCAAGCGTTTCAGCCGAAACGGCATGAATTGCCATGACACATACAAACATCGCAATGGAGAAAATTAAACGCATAAACCCAACACCAAAAACAAAAGAGACTTCAACTCTATTCGTAGCCACAAACCATGAAAACATTGTTAACAACAACTCTGAACGATACTTACAGGTTTTTCGCACTGTCTGAACGACGCATGCCCCCCCCAATCTTCGGGAAACGGCCTCTACGAGCGCACCCCCCAAGTATCGTTAGCCTCTCGTTAGCCCAAATAAAAAACGGCCCCGTTAAAGGCCGTCGTTTTTGGTATAAGTCATTGGAAATATTGGTCGGAGCGACAGGATTCGAAC
>CAIYCT010000295.1 GCA_903924765.1 uncultured Rhodospirillaceae bacterium
AGTGGTGGCTTTGACCACCACGTCGGTCACCAGCTTAAGCACGGATCAGGTTGCGGGCTTGGCGACCACGGAAGTGGCGGCGTTGTCCACCACCCAGGTGGTCAACCTGACCACCACCGGCTTGGAAGCGTTGACGGTTGCCGGAGCGATGTCGTTCAGCACGACGCAGGTTCGGTCGTTGACCACCACGGGCGTGTCGTCGCTGACGACGACGGAAGCGGTGTCTCTGACCACGACCGAGGTCATTGGTCTGAGCGTATCGCAATTGAGTAGCGTGACCACGGATCAGACGATCAATCTGACGACGACGCAGGTCTCGAGCCTGACGACGACGCAGGCGTCGGGTCTGACGACGACCAACGTGTCGTCGCTGACGACGACGCAGGTGATCGGCCTGAGCACGACCGAGGCGCGGTCGTTGACGACGACGCAGGTAGTGACGTTGACGACGGATCAGGTGGGTTCGTTGACGACGACGGTGGCATCGACCTTGACGACGACGCAAGTTGGGTCGTTGAGCACCACGGAAGTGGTGACGTTGACGACGACGCAGGTGATCGGCCTGAGCACGACCGAGGCTCGCACGCTGAGTTCGACGCAGGTCGCCAGCTTGACCACGGATCAAGTTGTTGGCCTATCGACGACGCAGGTGAACACGCTGACCACCAGCCAGGTATCGTTGCTGACGACGACGGCGGTTGATGCGCTGACGACCACCTCGGTGATCAGCTTGTCGATCACCGAGATCGTGGCGCTGTCGACCACCTCGGCCAACGCGTTGACGACGGATCAGGTTGTGCGTCTGACCACCACGCAAGTGGCGGCGCTGACGACGACGCAGGCGACCAACTTGGCGGTGACCAATCTGGAAGCGCTGACGACGACGCAGGCGGCGATCCTGAGCACGACGCAAGTGCGGTCGTTGACCACCACGGGCGTGTCGTCGCTGACGACGACGCAGGTTGTTGCGCTGACGACGACGCAGGTGTTGGGATTGAACGCCACCCAGCTGACGGGCGTCAGCACGGATCAAGCGATTGCGTTGACGACGACGCAGGTTTTGGGCGTGAGCACGACGCAGGTTGTTGCGCTGACGACGACGGATGTGAGCAGCCTGACGGTCGCGCAGGTTCTGACGCTGACGACGACGCAGGCGCGGTCGTTGACGACGACGCAGGTCGCGGGTCTGTCGAGCACGGAAGTGGTTACGTTGACGACGACGCAGGTTGTTGGTTTGACGACGACGCAAGCGGCGGGTCTGACGACGACGATCGCCAGCACGCTGACGACGACGGAAGTTGTAAGCCTGACGACGACGGAAGTTGTTAACTTGACGACGACGTCGGTCACGGGCTTGGGGACGGATCAGGTGATCGGTCTTGCGACGACGCAAATCGCGGCGTTGACGACGACGCAGGCGGTTACGCTGAGCACGACGACGCTGGACGCTTTGACGACGACGGGGTTGGTCGGTTTGACGACGACGCAAGCGCGGTCATTGACCACCGATGAGCTGTTGGTGTTGACGACGACGCAGGTTGTTGGTCTGACGACGACGCAGACGCGGACGTTGAGCACGGCGCAGGTTGCGGGCTTGACGACGGATCAGGTGAGCACGCTGAGCACGACGCAAGCGGTGACGCTGACGACGACGCAGGTAACGGGTCTGACCAGCACGGCGGCGAACGTGCTGAGCAGCACGGAAGTGACGGCGCTGTCGACGACGCAGATCCGGTCGTTGCTGACGACGCAGATCTCGACCCTGAACACGACGCAGGTGTCGTCGTTGAGCACCACGGAAGTGAGCGGCTTGGGCACGACGCAAGTTGCGATCCTGTCGACCACGCAGGTGGTGTCGCTGACGACGACGGAAGTGGTTGGGCTGAGCACGACGGAAGTGGTGGCTTTGACCACCACGTCGGTCACCAGCTTAAGCACGGATCAGGTTGCGGGCTTGGCGACCACGGAAGTGGCGGCGTTGTCCACCACCCAGGTGGTCAACCTGACCACCACCGGCTTGGAAGCGTTGACCACGGATCAGATTATCGGAGTGAGCACCACCGAGACGCGTGCTCTGACGACTGATCAATTAGGTCTTTTGACGACGACCCAGGTGAGCGCACTGACAACTTCCGATGTACGCGCGTTGAGCACCACTCAAGTGACTGGATTGACTACCGATCAAGTGATTAATCTGACGACGACGCAGGTTGTCGGCTTGACGAATACCCAAGTGGCCAATTTGACCACTACGGGCTTCACGAACTTGCTGACGACGGAAATCGTGGCTTTGACCACCACGGAAATGGGTGTTTTGACGACGACAAGCGTGACGGCATTGACCACAACCCAGGTTGTCAGCTTGACATCGACGGAAGTGGGTAGCTTGGTCATTACCGAAGTCCCGGGTCTGACCACGACCGCCATAACGGTGCTGACGACAACGCAGGTAACGGGTCTGACGTCGACCGTGCTGCATGTGTTCGGAACAACGCAGTTCGGTGCCTTGGTCACTGACTCGTTGATCAACTTGTCCACCACGCAAATCAGCTCGCTGACAGCGACGGAAATGAGCGGTTTGACAACGACCCAGACCTTGGCATTGACCTCGACATCGGTTGGCGCAATGACACGGACGGAAATGACCGGTCTGACCACGACCGACATCACGATCATGACGTCCACGCAATTCACCGCTCTGGTTTCGACCCAGATTGCCGGTCTGAACGCCACCCAGGCGTCGGCAATGCTGAATGCAACCCAGGTCAACGGATTGTCACCGACTGTTCAGAACGCCTTGATCCTGATCGTCTTCTAAGATCGGGAGACACTGGATGAAATGGGGCGGCGTCAACTTATGACGTCGCCCCAATCGTTTATAAAAAACAAAAAAAGCCCGCATAAAGCGGACTTTTGTAAACATAATGTATATTTGGACCTTAATAGGTCAATGTGCCTGAATTGATTGTATCTTGTAGTTATTGCGGCACCGATGTTGAACTGTGCATGACAAGATGCAGATTGGGCATGCGACGGTTGATGTCCTTTATGCCTGCATGGCCAGGATATCGCTGGTTTCCAAGGATCCCAGCACGCCAAGTTCACCTTCTACCGAGATGCCGACGAAATGAGCGGCGCGGGTGATTTGAGAGGTAACGGATACGTTGTAATCCAAGTAACCAGGAGTTTTGCAATCTTCGCGCAGAGACCCGTCTATCGTCACCGAACTGTAGCCATTGACCCTGGCGAACAGACAGGTTTCAGGACCATTGCCGTGATCCAAATGGAAGCAGACCGGAATATGGGGATAGGACTCGATGGCGGCTAACATCAGATGACGCAGTACAATATCAACGGCATGGGAGCGAGCGCCTTTGCTTGCCTGTAGAATGACCGGAGAAGCCGTTTGGTCGGCGGCTTCCATGACCGCCAACATTTGAACACATAGTTGATATTGAAGGCGGGCAGTCAGTATCCGAACTCGGCCGCGTGGTCGAGCAGCTGTCGCAGCGACACCAAAGCCATGATAGGAACCTCATTATTGATTGAGAGCTTGACGCCAGTCGGGATAAAACCGGTCGGCATCCTGGGGGAACGATGCAAAGGCTCCAGCTAGTTCGAAATGGCTAGTGGCGTAATCCAGCAAATCAATTTTATGGGACCAAGCTTCGTACGCTTGACGCAAAGAACGAGCGCCCGCAGCAGGTCCATCGCGATGGCCAAACGCGCCGCCACCCGAGGTTTGAATGACGTTGCCGTGGCCTAAATTTTCAAAAAATCCCGGCAGCCGCAGCGCATTCATGCCGCCTGAGATAATCGGGGTGGTGGCCTTCATGCCGTTCCAATCTTGATGAAAATAGGGACCATCCACCGAATTCCGTTCGATCATGTAGGCCAAAATGCGATCCTCACATTCGCCTTCCATCTTACCGAAGCCCATGGTGCCGGTATGAATGCCCGAAGCGCCTTGCATGCGGGATAACTTGGACAACACGAACGAGGTATAGCCGCGCTTGGATTGGGGCGAGGTGATGGCCCCATGGCCAGCGCGATGGTAATGCAGGAACTGATTGGGGAATTGACGCCGCGCTGTGGTGATGGCGGCGGGACCGGCCACGTAACCATCCACCAAGAAGGCGACATGACTGGCGTCCTCGCCAAAGGTTTCCAGGATGAAATTGCCTCGAGCGATCATTTCAAACGGATCGTCGGCGGTAATGTTGGCGGAAAACAGTTTGGCTTGACCGGTAGCGTCCTGAGCCCGCTTCATGGCCTCGGCCACCAGCGTGATGGTTTCCTTCAAGGGCGCGAAGACCTGATTGCCTTGGGGTTCGTCATTCTTGATGAAGTCGCCGCCCAACCAAAAGGCATGACAGGCATCGGCGAACGGCCTGGGGCGCAATCCTAACTTAGGCTTGATGATGGTGCCGACCACTAGGCCGCCATTGACGGAAGGACGACCCAACACCCGCCACATGTCCGAGATGTTGACGGCCGGTCCATCGAATAGGCAAAGAAAACGCGGCGGAATATAAAAATCGTGCATCTTGGCGTATTCAACATCGCCCATGCCTTGATTGTTGCCAATGGTCAGAGTCAGGAACGAGGCCACCATGGCGCGCCCGTCGGTTATGTTGCGGTCGAATAGCGCCACCGGATAGGCAATTTTCATCAAGCCTCTGGCTTCGGCTATGTCGTAAACCAAGGCATCGACGCCGCGGGTAAAATCGTCGGTGGTGCACACTTCCACATTGGTGCCGGTGGAGGATTCAGCGGCAAAATGCGCGGCTGTGGCGGCGAAGGGATAACCATCCTTGGGCCGCATAATATAGGCGCAGAGGACATGTTCTCCCTTGGCGATCAAATCCGCTTCCGTCAATTTCAGATTCAAATAACGACCCGACTGATCCATAACCCAGTTCCTTCCACCCTTTGCATGGGCCCCTTATAATATGGGGCCTTTAATTATGGAGCCAACCCTTAAGCTCTTAGAGCGACAGTAGCGACCCTAGTATATTTGGTCGAGAAAATGTATTTGATGATATTGATAAGAATAACTTATATAGAGCGCGACCGATTGCGCCGATAAGCATGAATTTTTGTGGCTTCCTCGACCCGAAAAGCGCCCTCTTTGCGCAAGAAATCCACGAAACTTTGCGCCACCGGCAACAAATGTTTGTTGACGCGCCGCACCACATGCCAATCGCGGACTATGGGTAAGCCCTTAACGGTGAGAATCGCAATCAAGCCCACCGAGGCTTCCAAACCGATAGTGTGACGGGACAACAGGCTGACCCCCATATTGGCCATCACTGCTTGTTTGATGGTTTCGTTGCTGGACATTTCGATGCTGCGCGACGGGATGACCTTATGTTCGTATAACAGAGCTTCCATCAAGGTGCGTGTGCCCGAACCTTGCTCGCGCATCAGAAAGGTTTCGCCGGAAAAATCGTCGATTGAAGAGGAACGACGGGCCAGGGGGTGATGGGGCGAGGCGACCATAACCATGGGATGGTGAGCGAAGGTTTCCGCCACCACCGGGAAATCCGTGGGCGGGCGGCCCATGATGGCCAGATCCACCTCATTGTTTTGCAGCATCTCTAGAATCTTCTCGCGATTGGCTACCGACAGGATCAATTCGACGCCGGGAAACCCTTTAAGAAATTCAGACAGCAGCGAGGGCGCGAAATATTTGGCGGTGCTGATCACGGCAATGCGCAAGCCGCCCGCCCGACGGCCGCACAAATCCTGCACCGCCTTCTCGCCATCATTGACGGCGGTCAGGATGGCGCGCGCGTGTTCCAGCACGGTTTCCCCCGCCGAGGTCAGAAACAGACGGCGTTTTATTTGCTCGAACAGCGGCAGACTCACCAGCCCTTCCAATTGCTTGATCTGGAGAGAAACAGCCGGTTGACTGAGATGCAGTTCCTCGGCGGCGCGGGAAAAACTCAGATGTCGGGCCACCGCGTCAAAAATCTGCATCTGTCTGATGGTCGCGTGTCGCATCAGTCCTCCCATTTTGATCGACGTAAATTATATAAATCATAGCTTATGCAAATCGCTAATAAATCTAAATTGTTCTTATCTAGTGCAAGGCCCTATGATCATTGCGGGAATGGCCGATCAAGGCTTGCGGCCGTAAGCATGCCGCGCACAGGAGAAACGACCAATGATGAGCGGGATGCCTTTCGCCTTCAGTTTGTTGTCCATCGACTATATCCAATTGGGGAAAGAAGTCCTAGCGGCCGTCCATGGCGCACGAGCGGCTTAGGGGAAGGACACGCGCATGTATCTCACTGATCACACGACGTTGGCTCAATATTTGATTGAGGAATGCCGCCAAATTCCTGACGCTGCCGATCTGGCTGGTTTGATTCTGGATGTGGCCTTGGCGTGCAAGCGCATCGCCAAGGCAGTGGCCATGGGGTCCTTGGCTGGTGTCTTGGAGTCTGAACAAACCGTCAATGTGCAAGGTGAAACCCAAAAGAAACTGGACGTGGTCAGCGACGCCATTTTCCGCCATTCAACCGAATGGAGCGGACATGTGGCGGCGGTGGCGTCCGAGGAATTGGATCATTATCGCCCGGTGCCCCCCGCTTATCCCAAGGGCCGCTATTTGTTGGCCTATGATCCGCTGGACGGATCGTCCAACATCGACGTCAATGTTGCGGTGGGCAGCATTTTCTCGGTCCTGCGCGCTCCTTCGGACAAGGCCGAGGTGGAGGAAACGGATTTTTTGCAGCCGGGAACGGCGCAAGTGGCGGCGGGATACGGCGTTTACGGTCCTTCGACATTGCTGGTGCTGACCTTGGGGCGCGGAGTGGTCATCTTCACCCTTGACCCTGGGCTTGGCGAGTTCATCCTGACCAAAAGCGATTTGAAAATTCCCGAGGAAACGCAGGAGTTCGCCATCAACGCTTCCAACAGCCGATTCTGGGAACCGCCGGTACAGCGCTATGTGGCTGAATGCTTGGCGGGACAATCCGGTCCGCGCGAGAAGGATTTCAACATGCGTTGGATCGCGTCGCTGGTGGCCGACGCCCATCGCGTGCTGATCCGGGGTGGAGTCTATTTGTATCCGCGTGACACCAAGCAGCCATCCAAACCCGGACGGTTGCGACATCTGTACGAAGCCAGCCCCATCGCTTTCCTCATCGAACAGGCTGGCGGCGCGGCCAGCACCGGTGCCCGCCGTCTGATGGAGGTTGTCCCCAAAACCTTGCACGAACGTATTCCGTTGATCTTCGGGTCTAGTGCAGAAGTGGAGCGCATTGTCGCCTATCATCGAGAGCCCAGCGAGCCAGATCGGGAATCGCCGTTATTCACCCGCCGCTGCCTGTTTTTGGAAAATAAATAACGAAAAGGAGAGGCTCATGTCCGCAAAGCATCCCATCATCGCCATAACCGGATCGTCGGGCGCCGGGACATCGTCGGTGTCGCGCACTTTCGAACAGATCTTTCGCCGCGAAAAGATCGATGCGATCTTCACCGAGGGCGACAGCTTTCATCGCTACGACCGGCTGGACATGAAGCGGGAGATGGAAGAGCGCCGCCAGGATAGCAGCCAGCACTTTACCCATTTCGGCCCCGATGCCAATTTGCTGGAAGAGCTGGAACAACTGTTCAACTCCTACGCCCAGACCGGCCAAGGCAAACGGCGCAAATACCTGCATGACGAAGCCGTGGCCGCGCCCTACAACCAACCGCCGGGCACCTTCACACAGTGGGAGCCGTTGCCGGATAACAGCGATATTTTGTTCTACGAGGGATTACACGGGGCCTACTCGACCCCCGAGGTGGATGTGGCGCGCCATCCCGATCTGCTGATCGGCGTGGTGCCGGTCATCAATCTGGAATGGATTCAAAAGATCCATCGCGACCGTTTGGACCGCGGCTATTCCACCGAGGCGGTGACTGACACCATATTGCGCCGCATGCACGATTACGTGCATTACATCTGCCCGCAATTCACCCGCACCCATGTGAATTTTCAACGGGTGCCCATTGTCGATACCTCGAACCCGTTCATCTCGCGCCACATTCCCAGCGCCGACGAAAGTCTGCTGGTGATCCGTTTCGCAAGGCCCCAGGGCATTGACTTCCCCTATCTGCTGACCATGCTGAAGGATTCATTCATGTCGCGGCCCAACACCATTGTGGTGCCCGGCGGCAAGATGGAACTGGCCATGCAGTTGATCTTTACCCCGTTCATTTGGCGCTTGATGGAACGACGTCAGAAAGCCCTTGGCCGCTAGAATTCTAGCGCGCCGGAACCGCTCGAAACGGCGTCAGGCAGGCTTGAACATACGGGTAATAGCCAGCGGGATTGTCGCAATAGTACCACATCTGCTGTTGTTGCTGGGGCGGAGCGTATTCAACCACGGGCGGTGAGGAGGGGGCCGAAGGAGCATCCAATACCATCTCCGAGACTACATCGGGGTAAGGATAGACCGGTTGGTCGTACAAATAATGTTGGCCGTCCACAACCCACCACCAGCCGTATAGACCGGCGAACCAGCCTTCATACCAATAGCCAGTAATCCAGAACGGATCGACAAAACGGTGGCGGGGATGGTCCCAATGTTCGGGTCGCTCACCGCCATGAAAGTCGCCGCTGTGAAATTCCCGGCCCTGGTAGTTTGAGCGGGCGCCTTCGTGTCCCTGTGCCTGTTGCGGGGCTTGCGTCCTGGGTCCGGGGGGGGGCCGCCGGACGAGCGGCAGGGGGCGAGGAAGACGGGTGGGGAATGGCGCCGGTTGGAGGACGCGCCGCCTGGACAGCATTGGGTGCGGGGTGGGGTGGGGCTGATTGATGCTCCTGATGGTCGGGATGATGGTCTCCCGGTTTATTGTCGTCCGCCCAAGACGATGCCGTTGTTAACATCACCACCATCACGGCGAGAGCCGCGCCCCTATCGACAGGATTTAATCTGCTAAAACGCATTAACTTATGAGTCATTTTTAAAACTCCTTATCCCAGTGGGAAGAAATACAGGACAAATTGGGCAAAAAAGCGGTCGTTCTCACGGTGAAGCACAGGCCAAAGCGTAGTGGCTGAATACGGTGTGCTGACTTAAGCTTTTTAAAATAAAAACGTTCAAGGATCGAGAGTTGGTTAGAATACGCACAAACTCTGCAAAACGGCAAAGGATTGTGCATATCCAGCGGGCGCAAAAAACAATGGAAATGCCGGTGGAAATCCACTGACATTTTAAAGTAATATAACCGGGCAGATCAAAAGAACACGTTTCACTTAATCGTGTGGTGACGTGATTTGAGGGGTAAGATGCCTGAGGAATTTAGACGTTTGATTTTCAATGATCGGGAAGTTATCAGCGCGGTGATGGAACAAGCCCGCAAAACCAAGGATCCGGTGCCGTCTGGCAAAATGATGTTTATCACCATCGGCGGCGATAAAACGCCGTTCGTCCAATTCGCCATTGAAACCCCCGAAGGTCAGAAGACGTTTAAATATGACGGCCCCAGCTTGGCGGCGTCACTGATCCGGTTCTGCATCGAGCAAAACATCCCCATCCCGCAAAAGGCGCAAAAGCTGGTCTCGGCCAAGGACCAGCGCTTGATCATGGATATCAAGATCTAGGGCGCGTGCCATCACTCAGGGGAAAGCAAACCGTTTGTAGTCAGAAATGGCGCGCCCGGAACGACTCGAACGTCCAACCCTCAGATTCGTAGTCTGATGCTCTATCCAATTGAGCTACGGGCGCCTGGGCCAAATCTTTCAGCCACAATCCTGAAAAAGAACGGGGCTGAAACAAACGGAGCGGGGAACATAACGAAACGCGTCTCCGGGAGCAAGCGGTAAAATCACAATCAGCCGACTCCGTGGCTATTTCGGAAAAACGGCTTGTGAGAGCTTGCCTGATTGCGTAGAGTTGGGTAGACGATTACAAGTCGGGTAAGGTTTGATCCAAATGGGTGAGATTTTATCCCGCTTAAGGGGTACGGGTTCATCGGTCCGCATGAATCCGACGGTCACAAGGGTAGAGGGTCCTATGGTCTTTAAGACGTTGAATGCCGCAGTCCTGTGTGCGGCGGTTCTGGTTAGCGGGTGCGCTTCTCTTGAGGATGCGCTGTTTCCAGCCGATGATGCGTCGGATAGCCAGAGCGCTTCCGTTGCCAACTCTCCTTCCTCCTCAGGATCTTCTTCCACGGGATATGTTGCGCCGTCCGTGGTGTCGTCGACTTTGATGGATCAGCCGGGCGCGGCGACGGGGACCTTCGTCGGGCAAAAAGTGATCAACCTGCGCAATGATCTGCGGCAGTTGCAAACCACGCTGGGTCAGCAGAACCAGTCCCTGCAAGCCATCCGCAATCAAACGGTTCAAGATTCTCAGGCCTTTCATGGCACGGTGGCGGCGATCAGCGCCCGTCTGCAAGTGGGCACCACGCCCGGCAATCCGATCTTGACGCAGCAATGGAACGGCGCGCAGGGCGAGCTTGATCGCATCAATGATGACGTCTTGAAGCTGACCCGCCTGTCCAACGAAGTCACCACCTCGTCCGGTCTGGCCGCTTATATGCTGGAATCGGTTCGCGCCGCTCGCCAATTGTCCGGCGCCGTGGATGAAGACCATCGTCAATTGGCCGTGCTGGAAGACGACACCAACCGCACCGCCGTGTTGATCGAGCGACTGTTAAGCGAGCTGTCCAACGACATCAATCGCCAGCAGCACTACATCGCTGCCGAGCGGCAGAATTTGAACACCATGGCCTTGGCTATCAAGAACGGCCAATTGTACGGTTCGGCCTTGTCCAGCTCGCCCGCCGGGTATGCGCCGGTGACCTTCTCGTCCAACGCCATGCAGGATTTTGGCTCGGAATCTCCGCTGGTGACCATTCGCTTCGATAAGCCCAACGTCAATTACGAAGGCGCTTTGTACGCTGCGGTGAAAAGCGCCATCGACCGTCGTCCCGACGCGGTGTTCGACGTGGTGGCGGTATCGGCCACCGGGTCCACTCCCGGACAGGATGCGCTCAACGCCTCGGCCGCTCGGCGCAATGCCGAGCAGGTTTTGAGGTCGCTGAACAATTTCGGCTTGCCTTCCGACCGCGTGCGGCTGTCCTCCAGCTCCAAGTCTCAAGGCCGTGTCGGCGAAGTCCTAATTTTCGTTCGCTAAACTTCCTAGTCCAATGCCTTAAGGGCGGCGTCCAGGTCGGCGCCGCCCCAAGGATGTGCGCCAGCGGTGGTCCAGGCGACCTTGCCACTTTTGTCCACCAGGATGGACGTGGGCAGGGCTTGCGGCAGCGGAGCGTCGGTCTCGGGCGCGAAAACCGCCAGCGCCGCGAGATGCTTGCCGTCAAGAAAGGTGCGCGCCACCGTCAGCGCGTCGCGGTCTAGCGACAGAGGCAGCAAAGTCAGACGCTGACCGTCGCGCGCCGCCACCCCATCCAATTCCGGCAATTCGGGCAAACACGGCACGCACCACGTTGCCCAGAAGTGAATCAGGATTGGGCGCTGCCCAACCAGTTCGCTCAGGCGATGGGTTTTGCCCTGTTCATCCTTGAACCCGAAATCGGCGACGGTGACCCGGTCATTGGCCGCGATCAAGCGAATGGGCTCGCGCGCGTGGGCGGCGGGATTATCCAACTGACCTGGGCCGCTTGGATCTTGAACGACAAAGGGCCGCGACAGCAGCAACCCCGCTCCCAATCCAAGGGCGCCCAGGGCGATCAGGCGGAATAACCGAAAGGTCTCCATTTAAGCGGCCACGTCGCGATAGGCGTGCCAGCTGGCATAGGCGATGACCGGAAAGGTCACGATCAGGCCGAGAAACGCCACCGCCATGCCGAAGAAGGTGAACACCACCAAGGTTCCGGCCCAACCGATCATGTTCATGCGGTTGAGCCATACCGCCTTGACGCTGAAGGCGATGGCTTGGGCGGCGGTGACGTCCTGGTCAATCAGCATGGGCATGGCGAACATGCTGATGGCGAAGACGGTGGCGGCCAAAATCCCGCCGACCACCGTGCTGGACAGCAGGAACGGCAGCAAGTCTGGATTGGAGAAGATCTCCAACACGAAGGCCCCCAACGATGGCGGCGATCCGCTGAAGAACAGGGCAAACATGATGAATCCGATCAAAAACCACGACAGCAGAATCATCATTAACACCAAACCCAAATCACCGATGGCGGTGGAGCGTTGCCGAACTCGTTCCAACACCAAGGAAATAGATAGGGGTTCGTTCTTTTCCAACCGGCGCGCCACTTCATAAAGGCAGGTGGCGGCCAAGGGGCCGATCAGCATGAAGGCGCTTATGGCCAAAAGCTCCAGTGAACCCAGATCCGCCCATTGCAGAAGCAGGGTCAGGCCCAAGCCGAGTACAGGGTAAAGACCGCCAAACAACAGGCTAAGTCCAGGGGCCTTGCGGAAGTCCTGCCAACCCCTGGAAAGCCAGAGACTGGTTTGTTCCAAGGTCAAATGCTGAATATGGTCTTTGATCGCGACTGAGGACATGGGACCTCCCTTTAAGTTTATTTTTGCATTTTATGAACCGTACGTACGATTAAGGTTAACAAGATCACCGCTCCGGATTGATGCAAGGCGGCCAGGCTGACAGGTACATGCAAGACCAGCGTCGCAACCCCCAACGCGGCTTGCGCCCAGGCCCAGAGGGCAGGGACGGCAAAGGTCATTGTCCGAAAATTGAGCCAAAGACCTGTAAAAAAAAGAAGCGTTGTTGCGGCGAGCAGCCGGTGAGTGAATTGAACCGTGCTGGGATTTTCAATAAAGTTGATCGCTAGCGGGGTCTGGGCCAAGCCATCATCGGGAAACAGGCGGCCATACATCAGCGGAAAGGTATCGCAACTCAAGCCCGCATGCAGACCGGCCACCAACGCTCCCCAGGCGATGGTGATCCCCGCCAGCCCCAACGCCAGCCGGGACAAGGACTTCGAGGATGGCGACGCTTCTTCGGTTGGGTGCGATGACGGCCATAGATCCAGCACGGTCCAGATCAAGGCGCTGTAAATGGTCAAAGCCATCAATAAATGAGCTGCCAAGCGGAGGGGGCTGACCTGCGGCACATCGACCAAGCCGCTGGCCACCATCAGCCAGCCGATCAATCCTTGCAGCGCTCCCAGACCCAAGATCAGCAGCAACCGCCTGATCAGCATCGGGGGCAACGCGCCTTTGATCCAGAATGCAACCAGGGGAAGGGCGAAGACCGCTCCGGTGAGCCGTCCCGCCAGACGGTGGCAATATTCCAGCCAATAAATGGATTGGAACCCTGCTAAATCCATGCCGGAATTGATTTGAGCATATTCCGGAGAGGTTTGATAAAGGGCGAAGTCGCGCTGCCAGTCCTGCTGCGACAGCGGCGGCAACAACGACAAGGGCTGCCATTGGACCATGGACAAACCGGAATGGGTGAGACGGGTCAGACCGCCCAGAATCACCATCAAGAACACTAGCGCCGCGCAAAGGAGCAGCCACAAACAGACCGGCGACGGAGTGGTGAACGCGTCATCCTCCGATTCAACCTCATAGCATCCGGCACTAGGCGGAGAAACTTGCATGGAAGCCCTCGTATAGTCCCTATTAGCGTTGGGACTTGACGCCTATTGTGTTGGTTATAATCACGGCGGTCAACACTATTGCCTTGACTTGGATCAATTGTGTTCACACAATCTCCTTAATGAGAAAAAATAAGCCCCGATAAAAGTATAAAATTCGGGGCACAGGGTTCAGGCAACGCTACCTTGAAGGAGTTCGCGGGATGACTGCACACTCAACGACCGCCCATGGCACGCCTATAGAACATCAAGGCCATGGACATCATTGGGAAACGTCCATAGCGCCATTCGCCGTTGTTTTCGGCGTTTTCTTTTTGTTGCCGCTGACGTTTTCCATGCATTTTGTTTATCACAATACGATTTTGACAGCGGTTTTCGCTGGGATCGGATTGCCGCTGATCCTGTTTGGCGTGGCCAAATGGATTGATGAAGGATTGACGCAAAAGCCGTTGGTCGCTGGGCTTGCCGGGGTGGGAATGCCCATCTTCATCGTCTCGGAAATTTTCATCTTTCTGTCGTTCTTCGCCACCTATTGGATGGTGCGCTTAAGCACCTATTCGTGGCCGCCCGAGCATACGCCTGAAATGCCGGTGCTGTTGCCGTTGTTCATGACCTTTCTGCTGATTACCTCCAGCGTTACCGTCCATATCGCCGAGGAAAAGCTGGAACACGGCGATCTGGCCGCATTCCGCAAATGGTTGGTCATCACCGTGTTGTTCGGCTTGGCGTTCTTAAGCTGCACCACGTTCGAATATCATCATTTGCTCGAGCATGATTTCCTGCCGTCGACCAACGCCTTCAGCATGATCTTCTTCTCGATCACTGGCTTTCACGCCTCGCACGTGTTCTTGGGGCTAAGCATCTTCATCGCCATCTTGTTGCCTGCCCTGGGTGGACGGGTGAACAAGACCTTCGTTCTGTGCGGATCCATCTATTGGCATTTTGTCGATGTGGTGTGGATTTTTGTCGTTTCGCAAATTTACTTTTGGTGAACAGCGGCTCGAGCGAACAGTCTTAATCAACGGCGCGGGGGACTAAGATGATGCGGTCCTGGAGATGCATGGCAAAAGCGATGATCGGTGCAGTCATTTTGACGGCGCTGGCGGGAAGTGCTTACGCCCAGATGCCGCGGGTGCCGGAATCGGATATAGACCCGGCGGTGTTTAAAATCGACGAATTCAAGTATCTGGGGGTCAAACCCGACCAATCCCTAGCGCTGGTGGATCAAAACGGGCAATCCTTCACCTTGAAGGACAAGATTGGAATGCCGCTGATTCTGGTGTTGTCCTATTTCAATTGCGACGGCACCTGCTCGGTAGTCAACAGCGATCTGGCGCAATTGCTATCGCGCCAAGCCGCGTGGCAGGTGGGGCGTGACTTTCGCGTCCTGACCGTCAGTTTCGATCCGCATGACAGCCAACAAAGCCTGAAAGACTTCAAGGAACGGTTGGCCCTTCCCGAGGCCTGGGAGCAGGGTTGGACCCTGTCCTTGCCCGCGCATATCGAACAAGCCAAGGCGTTGGCCGACAGCGTCGGGTTCAAATATTTTTGGTCCGCGCAGGACCGCATGTTCCTGCATCCCGGCGTGTATATTTTCCTGAGCCCCGAAGGCCGCGTGGTGCGCTATCTGTATAGCACGCAGACCAAATCCTTCGATATGGGTTTAGCCTTGACCGACGCCATGGGCGACCGCATCGCACCGCACGACATCCTCAATTACGCCGTCGGGCTTTGCTACAGCTACAATTACAAAGAGGGGCGCTACAAGCTCAACATTCCAGCTTTTGTCGGAGCGGCGTCGTTGTTTTTCGGAGTTACGGTTTTCATCGTTTCGGCATTTGTCTACCGAAGAAGGGGCAAAGGGGATCACAAATGAGACTTCTTAAGAAGCTTGGCTTAGCTGTTTTATTGATGGGCGCGCTGGCGTTGCCGGTTTGGGCCTATGAAGGCGCGCCGGGATTGGCCACGGGCGACCTGACCCCGGCCAGACGCTGGGACATCCTTTGGGATCACGTCTTGGTGGATTTGTGGGTCATCGGCGTGATCTTCGGCTTGGCGGCCTTGTACATGCTGATCAAATACAAAGCCAAGAACCCCACCGATGTGGGTACCGCCACGAAGCTGAACAAGGCTCAGGCGGTGGCTTGGGCGCTGATACCGGTGGCGGTGTTCGTGGCCGACGATTTCTATCTGGCCGCCCAAGGCTGGACCCTGTGGGGGATCTACCGCCGGGTGCCGGAAAACGCCCTGGAGATCAAAGCTATCGGTCATCAATGGTACTGGGAATTCGATTACGGCAACGGCGTCGTCACCCAGGAGCTGAAAGTGCCGCAGGGCCGTCCCATCGTGTTGCGCATGCATTCGGAAGACGTGGTGCACGATTTCTCTCTGCCCAAATTCCGGGTCAAGGAAGACGTGATGCCCGGCCGCATCACCTACGTGTGGTTCATGCCCGACACGGTGATGGACACCATCGTCACCTGCACCATGTATTGCGGTGTCGCCCATTCGCAGATGTATGGCAAGGTCTCGGTCGTGCCGCCCGAACAATACACCTCGTGGCTGGAATCGGCCGTCAAGGCCGCCGCCGATCAACAGACGACTAAAGTAAAAGGATAAGACCATGAGCGACGCACATCACGGCTTTAACCTCAGAGAGTGGATCTTCACCACCGACCATAAGCGGATCGGCATTCTGTATTTAATCGGGGCGTTGTCGGCCTTCGCCATCGCCGGAACCTTCGCCATCATGATCCGGATGCAGCAATACGGCCCCGGCATGCAAGTTTTCGACAGCGGCAGTGGTTACAATACTGCGCTATATTTCCATGGCGCGGCCATGATCCTGGTGTTTCTGATTCCGGCCTTGACCGGGTTCTTCGCCAATTACTTCCTGCCGCTGATGATCGGGGCCAAGGACGTGGCCTTTCCGCGCATCAACGCCTTTTCGGTGTGGCTGTTCTATGCAGCGATCATCTTGGCCCTGGTAAGTTTGGTCATTCCCGATCCGCCCGATGTAATGTGGACCGGCTATCCGCCCTATTCGGTCACGACCGAAGGCAACACCGCGTTCTATGTGTTCACCGTCCATCTGCTGGGGTTCTCGTCGATTTTGGGCGCCATCAACTTCCTGGTGACGGTGATCTATATGCGGGCGCCGGGCATGGGCTGGAATCAGCTGAATATGTTCGTGTGGACCATCTTGGCCGCCTTCATTTTGCAGCTGATCTTCATTCCGGTGCTGGCCTCGGCCGTCACCATGCTGCTATTCGACAAATATCTGGGCACTCACTTCTTCGATCCGGCCATGGGCGGCGACGTGCTGCTGTACCAAAACCTGTTCTGGTTCTACTCGCACCCGGCGGTGTATGTGATCTTGTTGCCCGCCATCGGCATTCTGTTCGATGTCATCGCCACCATGGGCAAGAACCGCATCTTCAATTACAAGGTCTGCGTCTATGCGGGTATCGGCGGGGTTCTGGCCCTGGCAGGCGAGGTGTGGATCCATCATCTGTATGTGGCGGGCGTACCTGATTGGATCAGGGTCGGCATGATGATCACCACCTTGCTGATTTCGGTGCCCATCGGGCTGATGCTGATGAGTCTGTGGGGCACCTTGTACAAAGCCTCGATCACCTTCAATGTGGCTATGCATTACGCCTCAGCTTGTTTGTTCTTGTTGTTGATCGGCGGACTGACCGGCATTCCGCTGGCAATGACGGTGATGACCGCCAATCTGGGCCAGACCTCGTTCGTTCACGCCCACTTCCACTTCGTCATGGCGCTGTTTTCCACTTTCGCCATCATCTCGGGGATTTATTACTGGTTCCCCAAAATGACTGGGCGTTTGGCGGAAGGAAAGCTGGCGGTGGTGGCGTTCTGGTTCAACATCATCGGCGTCAACATCACATTTTGGCCGTTGTTCATCATTGGCGTTCAAGGCATGCCGCGGCGCTATTTTAGTTATGAGCAGTTCCCACAGTTCGCACCCTATCACCATGTCGCCACCTATGGGTCGTTCCTGGTGGCGCTGGGGATGGTTCTGACCTTGATCAACTGGATCAAGTCGGCGTTCTGGGGCGTCAAGTCCGAAGCCAATCCTTGGCATTCCAAGTCGCTGGAATGGACCCATACCCCCAATCCTCCGGGGCCGGGCAATTTCCCCCACGACGTCACGGTGTCCGCCGATTGGACGCCCTATGATTATGTCAAATAAGGCGGACTCCATGGAACCACGGCCAATCAGCAAATGGTGGCTTTTCTCGGCGCTGTTGCTGGTGGCCGTGGCGTTGAATGTCAGCCTGTACATTAAGGTTGCCCTTTACGGGCCTTAAAGGAGTCAAATCCGATGCCGATCAAGGCCTATGTTGAATTGTTGAAACTGAAAATCGGGTTGATGATTTCGCTGTCGGCGGTCATGGGCTATGTGGCCATCGCTCACACGGTTCATTACGGCGACATTGCTTTGCTGGTGGTGGCTATGGTGTTGGGGTCGGCTTCGGCCTCGGTGATCAATCATGTCTGGGATCGCGACATTGACGGGCTGATGCATCGCACCCAAGCCCGCCCTTTTCCCTCGGGTGTGATTGTCGATCCCGCTTACGCCTTGGCCCTGGCGGGGGGATTGCTGGTGGCGGGCATTGCTTTGTCCTTGGCGGTATTCAATGTCTTGGTGGCCGTCCATCTGTTTCTGGGAGCGTTCTTCTACGGGGTCGTTTACACCATTTGGCTGAAGCGCCGCACCTGGCTCAATATCGTCGTCGGCGGCGCGGCGGGAAGTTTTGCCGTTCTTGCGGGCGGCGCGGTGGCCGACCCCAACAATTGGCTGTTGCCGTTGCTCCTGGCGGTCGTGCTGTTTTTGTGGACGCCCAGCCATTTCTGGTCCTTGGCGATTTTGCTGAAGGACGATTACGCTCGTGCCAAATTGCCCATGCTGCCGGTGCTGGTGGGCGAGGCCAAAACCGCCCAGGCGGTGTTGTTCAACTCGACGCTGATGATCGTGGCGGCATCCATGCCGTGGGTGTTGGGTCAATTGGGGTGGATCTACGCCATCGGCTCCAGCCTGTTGGGCGTGGCGCTGCTATGGGCCAATTGGCAAATGGTCAAGGACCCCAGCCGCCTGTGGGCCAAACGCAATTTCATCGGTTCGATGCAATATCTGGCCGGTCTGTTCTTGGCTGTTTTAGCGGACGTTCATGTTGTTATTTAGCCCCTCGCCGGGCGCAGCCATTTGGCTGCTTGGCCGCCGCCTCAATGGCGGCTATCGCGAGATGATTTTCTAAGAAATCATCTCGCTCCAACCTTCGATCAAGTGCCATGCTTGACCCGGTCCAATAAGACTCGCTACTGTCCGCGTTATGCATCGATTTGCGAACCCTGCCCGATTTATGCGAATAGCCTTGGCCGTTTTGCCGTGGGTGTCGGTAGCGTGCGGGCTTTGTTTGGGGGGTGGGCTTTATTTCGCGCTGTTCGATTCGCCGCCCGAC
>CAIYCT010000296.1 GCA_903924765.1 uncultured Rhodospirillaceae bacterium
GCTGACAGACCAATGGTTCGTGGATGCCGCCGTGCTGGCCGAACCAGCATTAAAGGCGGTGGAGGAGGGCAGGACCCGCTTCATCCCCAAGCAATGGGAAAACACCTATTACGACTGGATGCGCAACATTCAGCCTTGGTGCATTTCGCGGCAAATCTGGTGGGGCCATCAGGTTCCCGCTTGGTATGGCCCCGATGGTCACGTGTTTGTGGAACTGGACGAGCAAGCCGCCGCCGCCGCCGCCGCCGCCCATTACGGCAAGACTGTCGAGTTGGTGCGGGATTCCGACGTGCTCGATACGTGGTTTTCGTCGGCATTATGGCCGTTCTCAACCTTGGGCTGGCCCGACAAAACAGCCGAGTTGGCTCGCTATTATCCCACTGATGTGCTGGTCACCGGCTTCGACATCATTTTCTTCTGGGTCGCCCGCATGATGATGATGGGCCTGCACTTCACCGGCGAAGTTCCGTTCAAGGACGTCTACATCCACGCCCTGGTCCGCGACGAAAAAGGCCAGAAGATGTCCAAGTCCAAGGGCAATGTCATCGATCCGCTAGAGATGATCGACGCCTATGGTTGCGACGCGCTGCGCTTCACCCTGGCGGCCCTGGCGGCCCAAGGGCGCGACATCAAACTGGCCACTGGTCGGGTCGAGGGCTATCGCAATTTCATCACCAAACTATGGAACGCTGCCCGCTTCTGCCAGATGAACGACTGCGCCGTGCCAACCGGTTTTGATCCGGCCACAGCGACCTTCAAAGTCAATCGCTGGATCGTGGCTAAGTTTGACGAGTGCGCTGCCAAGGTGGGCGAGTTGATCGAGGCCTATCGCTTCGACGCTGCCGCCAATGCCGTCTATCACTTCGTCTGGGGCACCTTCTGCGATTGGTATTTGGAACTGGCAAAGCCCATGCTGCAAGGCGCGGACGGGCCGCACAAGGCCGAAACTCGGGCGGTGGCCGCTTGGGCGCTACGCTCTATTCTGCACGTGCTGCATCCCTTTACGCCCTTCATCACCGAGGAATTGTGGGAGCATTTCGGCGATGGGGCATCGGATCAATTGATGCTGCGCTCTTGGCCCGCAGCCACCGGCATCGAGGATGATGGCGCGGCGGTGGAAATCGACTGGTTGGTGCGAGTGATCGGCGCGGTACGGGCGGTGCGGTCCGAAATGAACGTGCCGCCGTCGGCAAATGTGCGCATGCTGGTGCATGGTCTTGATCCGGCGCGGCACGGCTGGCTGGACGTCCATTCGGACGCTATGGCACGCATCGGCAAAATCGAGCAGATTTCCCTGCTGGGAGCAGCTGAGTCGTTGGACGCTCATGCCAAGGGATCGGCCCAGTTGGTGGTGGATGAGGCGACCTTGTTGATCCCCTTGGAAGGGCTGATCGACATCGAGAAAGAGAAGGCGCGCCTGTCCAAGGAAATCACCCGCTTGGACATCGATATCGCCAAAGTTGAGAAAAAGCTTGGCAACGAGGAATTTGTCGCTAAAGCTCCGCCGGAAGTGGTGGAGGAAAATCAGGAACGCTTGGCCGAGTGGCGGGCTTCCGTCGAGCGTTTGAGCGCTGCATTGTCACGATTAGGAGGAACCCCATGAAGGGTGGACGCAAACGAGTTTTGGTTACGGGCGGCGCAGGGTTCCTGGGCTCTCATCTGTGCGACAGACTGATCGAACAAGGCAATGACGTTCTGTGCTTGGACAATTTCTATACCGGCACCAAGGACAACATTTCGCATTTGCTGGGCAATCCCTATTTCGAATTGCTGCGCCACGATGTGACCTTCCCGATTTATCTGGAAGTGGACGAGATCTACAACATGGCCTGTCCGGCGTCGCCGATCCATTATCAGCGCGATCCGGTGGCGACCACCAAGACCTCGGTCCATGGCGCCATCAACATGTTGGGCTTGGCCAAGCGCGTTGGCGCCCGCATCTTGCAGGCTTCGACCTCGGAAGTGTATGGCGACCCGGAAGTTCATCCCCAAACCGAGGATTATCGCGGCTGCGTCAATCCCATCGGTCCACGCGCCTGTTACGACGAAGGCAAGCGTTGCGCCGAAACCTTGTTCTTCGATTATCATCGCCAGCATAAGGTCGAAATCCGCGTCGCGCGTATTTTCAACACCTATGGTCCGCGCATGCATCCCGATGATGGCCGCGTGGTGTCCAACTTTGTCATGCAGGCTTTGCGAGGCGAGTCCATCACTCTCTATGGCGACGGCATGCAAACTCGGTCGTTCTGCTTTGTGGATGATTTGCTTGCTGGCTTGATGAAGCTGATGGCGAGCGACGTTACCGGCCCCATCAATATCGGCAATCCGCGCGAAATGACGGTCAAGGAATTGGCCGAGATGGTGGTGAAAATGACCGGTTCGAAATCTGACATCGTCTATCGTCCGCTACCCGCCGACGACCCCATGCAACGCCAGCCCAACATCACCCTGGCCAAGAAGCATCTGGATTGGGAACCCAAAATCCCATTAGAGCTGGGTCTGGAAAAGACCATCGCCTATTTCTCGAAATTCGTGGAGTAGGGTCATAAGACGGCATGCGTCAACTTACGCATGCCGTTAGCTTTAAGACGCTTTGCGAGCCGCTGTGGTCGTTTGATATCCCTTGATGAGTTCAGAGATTTTGGCTTCGGCGGTTGCGTCGAATTTGAATCGCCATGCGCCATTTCGGATCTCGGTGAAATGTGCTTGTACCGAGAGCCCGTCCAGGGTCAGCGTGCATGTCGCACGCGGCGGCGCGGCAGAATCCGTCTTTATCTTGATGCCCTTTCTGGAAATATCGATGATCACGCCATCAATGGTTCCATCGGCGACGCCGAGGGTGACCTTTTTGCCGCTGGCGAAGCGCTTTTCCACGCGGCGGTCGGTTTCGGGCGATGCTGTCCGAATGGTTCGGATCAAGGATTCTCTTAAGTTTTGAATGGCGACGGCCACTTCCTCGGTTACCACGCTGACCGAGGCGGCGGATTGTCCGGTCATTGCCGCGTCAGCGGAAACACGAGAAATTTTAGTTGCCACTTCGGTAGCGGCGTCTTTGGTTTGGGAGACATTGCGGGCAATTTCCGCCGTTGCCGCGCCTTGTTGTTCCACCGCAGCGGCGATGGCTGCGGAAGATTGGTTGACGTCATTGATGTCCTTGACGATCCGCGATACGGACTCCACCGCTTCGTCGGTCGCAGTTTGGATCTCGGCGATTTGCGCGGTGATTTCTTCAGTGGCTTTGGCGGTTTGATTGGCTAGGTTTTTGACTTCGTTGGCGACGACAGCGAAGCCTTTGCCCGCATCGCCAGCCCCTGGCAGCTTCAATGGTGGCGTTCAAGGCCAGCAGATTGGTTTGTGCCGCGATATCGTTGATTAGCTTGGCTACTTGATCGATGCGATCGACCGCTGATGAAAGCCGCGTAATGGTGTCGCGTGATTGGGTGGCCGACGTTACAGCCGATCCGGTAATCTGCGAAGCGGAGGCAATTTGCGAGGCTATTTCACTGATCGAGATGCTCAACTGCTCGGTGGCGGCGGCGACGGTTTCGGCATTTTCAAGTGCGATGCTGGAGGCGTTGGCAACGGTTTGACAATCATTTCCCACATCGGTGGCGGAACGCGCCATTTCGCTGGCCCGTTGGGACATCTCGATGGTTTTGTTGGCGACGATCTCAACGGCATTTCCTGCGTCGTCTTCCACCGTATCGGCCATTCGGGTCAAGGCGATGACCTTAGCGGTACGCTCTTCCTGTAGATAGACGGAAACCGCCATGTGCATATCAAACAAAGCAGCCTTGACCACGGCGGATTGCTGCTGTGCCATGCGCTTGACGTCGGTGCGATTTATTCCTTTAGATTTATGAGCTTGCGCGATAATTTCGATCAACTCCGAAATTACGCGCGTATAAGCAGCCATATAGGGCTCGGGCGGCAAACCAACGGCGTAATGCACCGAACCGATTTTTCGGATCGACGCTATATAATCGGAATCAAATTTACCAGAAAATAGTTTAAGCCAATGTGCCTTCTGTGCAACTCGCGCATGAGTTACACGTTCTGGCGATGAAAACAAGCTGGCCATTTCAGGGAACTTGGTCACGGTGTCATAAAAGCGCTCTAGAATTGCATCCAAATTCTTGGCAACCAACGGTTCAGCTTTAATTATTTCTTGTTTGACGGCGTCATCAAGCCCCATCAATTGGAAAACAATAGTATTTTCTTGCATTATATTTCTGACTCCAAAACCCCAGCATAAATGGAGCTACCTAGTTTGGAATATATATAAAATAATAAGGGGCTTAGCAAGTCATAATGTGTGCAGAGATCACCATATTTGCCTGAATAGATGCACAAAGACCATATAAAAGATACGGTATTTTAAGGGATTATGGTGATTTTCAAAGGGAA
>CAIYCT010000297.1 GCA_903924765.1 uncultured Rhodospirillaceae bacterium
AATCTCATGCACAGAAAGCGTATCGATAGACTGATTGGGGCTGATCCAATACCAAGAAACAATCCCAATCAGATGGTGCTCCAATGGGCTTGAAATTTAAACCGGACACCCGTGGGTCACGTCCGGCCATGACGAAAAAAACGCTCCCCCATCGCCATCACCGGGCTTGACCCGGTGATCCACGCTCTTCCGTTTGACATTACGCTTGTTGAACCACGTAGATGGCCGGGCATCACCGCCTGCGCGGGGATGATGTTTATAGAGATGATAATGTCTGAACATCCCCTGAACTAAAACTTCTCTTCCTGATGGGTGTTCTGGTTCATCTTGAAGTAAAGAAGATTATGCTCATGGCAGATGGCTTGAATAATCGCATCGTCGTTTAACGCGTCCCCGTGTTTTTTGACCGCTCTATTCAGTTCTTTGGCGGCGTCGCGCCGCCCTTCCATCAGCAGGAACTTGACGAATTTATGGATTTTTTCCGACGTGCCGAAATAGGTTTCGAAATACAGTTTTTCAAGCGCGTTGAAAATGGTGACCGCATTCCAATAGCTCTTCTGTTTCAATAGGTTAAGCCTGAAATTGAGCGCCAAGGAATTGGAATAGCGCTTCAATTCCCAATACAGCAGATCGATCTCGGGGGAGTGCTTGATGGCCTCGTCCCATTCCCGCTGCAAATCCTCGTCGAAATCGCCGATATCGGTTTCGGGCGTGTAGAAGGCATCGTGAGAATGATCGTAATGCCGACGCTTGGCGGGATCGGACAGGACGGCATAGGCCTCGGTGATTTCCCGAAATCTGTTGGCGTCGCCGCCCGCATCGGGATGATGCTTTTTCGCCAACGCCCGATAGACCGCTTTAATCACGTCTTCCGAGGCGGTCGGCACAATCCCAAGCACGGCATACAAATCTATACTCATCGATCGCGCCGCCCTTTCAAGCTATGGCTGATACCCGGTACGCGGCAAGGTCTCGCGGAACATTTGGCGAAACGGTTCCACCCGTTTCTTCCAATCCCAGTCTTGGATGTCGGAAAGGATGTGACCGGCCATGGACCGACGCAAGACCACATCATCGCGCAACCGCGCCAACCGGTCGGCAAACGCCTCGACCGTGCGATCAACCAGAAACCCGTTGACGCCGTCACGGATCAATTCCGGCATGTTGCCCACTCGGGTCGAAATCAGCGGAACGCCGCAAGCCGCAGCTTCCAATCCGGGATTAGGGCCGCCTTCAGTCGAGCTTGCGATCAGATGCACATCCAAGGAGCGGTAAAACTCCCGCATTTCCTCTTTGCCTCGCCATTTGATTTCGCGGGCGGCGGTTTCCAATCTTACGCCGGGGGTGCGCTCCACAGCGGGAACGATGATATCGTAATAGCCCCGGTGGGTCCCTTGATTGGTCAGGCTTCCGGCCCATCCCACCACCAATGTGCCGGGTTCGGGAATCGTGTCGAACCGGGGCCCCGGCGTGTAAAAGCTTGTATCCACGCCATTGGGCGTCAGATAGACCGGTTGGACGAATTTGTCTTTATACTTATCGAACAAAATCTTGCAGATGATGAAGATCGAGGAGCTGCTGAGTTGCAAGACCTGCAAGGCGACTTCGGCGCGCTCGTCCTCGATCTCAATATGGCTGCAAACGCCGGTCACCAGATATTTGCCCTCAAAACGCAGAAACAGGTCATCGTCCATGAAGTACTGTTCCCAGTAATACAGCAGAATCAGGTCAGCCCATTTGATGTCATCATCGCTGATTTGTTTGTGAAACGCTTTACGGCAGTCGAATTCATCTTCTAGACACCGCATGATATTGGTGGTCTTGATATCATGCGCCCATCCGGGAATATCGACCAAAAATAGAATTTTAGGGCGGCGCGGTCCTGCGTTTGGCGTTGACATCGTGGCTGCTGTCTCCCAGTTTTGTCTTGAATGATAAATATAGGTCAAAAGCTTTTGCCTGCCTATGGCGGCAATGAGCGCCTGCCTATATAAAGGTGTGGCCCGTTTCGTGCTTCGTACCCTGACATCGATTATTTTTGCAGGAAACCCGACAGATGAGCGACACACCCTATTCCGGATATTTTATCGATTGGGACGGCAACACCCGCCCCGTGGAAAAGCCCGGCAAGGGCTATAAGGCCGAAATCGATACCGTTTGCAAGTATGTGGAGATCAAAAACAAATACGGCGCGACCCACCATGAATCCACCTTGTACCTGACCCTGGACGCCATCACCAAAGCCGGACTGAAAGTCAATCTGGTGGAAACCGACGACTGATGTCCTGTTAGCCAAACAGAATTTTTGAAACCACCATCTCCGACTGAAAGTCGAGAAAGGGCGTGGTGGTGCTGCCAGGGCAATGAGTGATCTCGCCCACATAGTGTCCATATATCCAGAGCCTGAGATGATGATTGGCGCCGCACAAAAAAAACGTCTTCTGCTGGTTGCCCACGCGCCCTCGCCCAACACGCTGGCCTTAAGCCAGGCCGTGGCGCAAGGCGTCGGCCAAATTGACATCGACATTGTGGTCAAGCCGCCTCTATCCGCTGGCCCCGAGGATGTGCTGAACGCCCAGGCAATCATCTTGGGCACCCCCGAAAATCTGGGCTATATGAGCGGCGCGCTCAAGGATTTCTTCGACCGTATCTATACGCCGTGCCTGGAACGGACCCAAGGCTTGCCCTATGCGCTGTATGTTCGCGCGGGCCAATCCGCCGGGGCGGGCAGTTGCCGAGCCGTGGAAGGCATCGTCACCGGCTTGCGCTGGAAGGCGATCCAACCTCCATTGGTTCTAAGCGGCGCTTTTCATCCTGATTTCATTGGCCGCTGCCTAGAATTGGGTCAAACTATGGCAGCCGGTCTAGAGATGGGGATATTTTGACGGAGCTGATTGAACGCTGTGCCGACATTATCGCCCAGGCCTCGGGTCTGCTGATCACCGCCGGGGCGGGAATGGGGGTGGATTCCGGATTGCCCGACTTTCGCGGCACCGAAGGTTTTTGGCGCGCCTACCCCGCTTTGGCGCAAGCCCGCATTGCGTTCGAACAGATTGCCAATCCGCATGCCTTCCAGCGCCATCCCCGTCTGGCGTGGGGATTTTACGGCCACCGCCTGGATCTGTATCGCAAGACGAGTCCCCATGACGGGTTTCGCATCTTGCGCAAGATTTCCGACCGATTGGATCACGGCGGCTTCGTCGTCACCAGCAACGTGGACGGCCACTTTCAACAGGCCGGATTTGAGCCCCAATCGGTCTGCGAAATCCACGGTTCGATCCATTGGCTGCAATGCTTTGAACCGTGTTGCGACGAAGTGTGGCCCGCCGAAGATGTGTTGCCCGCCACCGATTCCAACACCTGCGAGCTTATATCCCCCCTGCCCCTTTGTCCGCGATGCGGCGCGCTGGCCCGCCCCAACATCTTGATGTTCAACGATTTCGGCTGGATCGACCATCGCTCGGAACAGCAACATCGAGCCTTTCAATCCTGTATAAACGCCCAACGACGCCCGGTAATTCTAGAGTTCGGCGCGGGCACGTCTATCCCCTCGATCCGCAGACTGGGCGACCGCTCCAATGCCCCGTTGATCCGCGTCAATCCCACCGCGCCCCAGGTGGAACAGCCGGGGCATTTGGGCGTCAAAGCGAAAGCGTTGGACTTCCTGATGGCATTGGAAACCCAGCTGCGGCAAAGGGGATTTATGGGCTAAGCCCGGCTCTCTTTCGTCATCAACGGATCAAGCCCGTCCATGACGGGCGCGGGCTTCCGCTCGCTTGGCCGTTCGCTCAGAAACTGTAATGGAAAGTTTCAAGGTCTTCGGCGAACATCGCTTCCACCAAAGCTTTGGTTTGTGGAGTGTATAAAGCGCGATAGTCGCCGGTTGAAACCTTGGCGTTCACATGGGGCAGCAGAACACGCGGTTTACCGATCCGATCGCAGATCAGGTCAAAATCCTGTTGCAACGTCTCGAAGCGAATCAAAGCATCCGTTACCAGGATTCCGGTGAGCGGGTCTTTCAAGGTCGCCACCTGCGGACGGGTCAGATGATAATAATCATGCTCCTCCGGGGGAGTATCCAGCAAGACCTCTAACACCTTCCGTTCGGGGTAGAGGGCAGATACTTCCAACCGGACAACAAGCGGTCGAACGGGTTTCTGACCACGGCGAAAACAAAATAAGCGGGGTCGCGTTCCGACCAGATCGACGACAGGACACCGTCATTGAACGCGCCCCACTCCTCGTTTTGCGGCTGGCACCCAAAGGAAGTGATGATCGAGGCACCCGCGCATTTGCGCTGATGGATGAAGATGGTTTTATAGGTGTGATCAATCATAATCTAAGGCTTTACAACCGCCTCGCTCACCAATTTGTTGACCACGGCATTCAGTCCTTGCGCGGCCGGGGCCATAATGTCGGACGGAATGGGGAAAATGATGGTTGAGTTGTGCTCGACGGCGATGTCTTTCAAGGTGGCCAGATAGCGCAGCAGCATGGCTCCGGGCTTGCCTTCCATCAATTGCGCCGCATCGGCCAACTTGGCCGCCGCCTCGAACTCGCCTTGGGCGGTGATGACGCGGGCGCGACGGCCCCGCTCGGCTTCCGCTTCCTGCCCCATGGCGCGGATCATGTTGGGGTCCAGATCGACGCTGCGGATTTCCACGTTCTGCACTTCCACCCCCCAGGATTCGGTGCGCTCGTCTAAAATGCGGCGGATGGACTGCTTCAGTTCCTCTTGCTGGCCCAGCAACTGATCCAGCGTGTGCGAGCCCATGGTCGAGCGCGTGGTGATCTGCGCCAATTGACTGACCGCTTGGCGATAATTGGCCACCTCCAACACCGCCCGCTGGGGGTCGATGACCTTGTAATACACCACAGCCGTGACCTTGACCGAGACATTGTCCTTGCTGATCACATCCTGATTGGGAACCTCCATCACCTCCAGCCGCACATCCACTGGGATCAGCCGCTGAACGAAGGGGATCAACAAACGCAGTCCGGGGTCTTTGGTGGCGGTGTAGCGCCCCAAGGTCAGGATGACCGCCCGTTGGGTCTGGGGAACGATGCAGATGGATTTGAAAAACGTGACCGCCACCACGATGGCAACAAAAGCCAGAAAGGGCAGGAATGGATCCGACATTTTGGTCCTCCGAAAATCCGCGCCGCAAGAAAAACGCTTGGGCGCGGTATAATACCAAGATTTGTTAAGCACACACGGTCTATAATTAGGCAAACAGACCAAGAGAGGCGACAATGGGCTCGTGGAACACCAGCATAAAATTCGGCATTGACCTCATCGACCGCGATCACCGGCGCTTGTTCGACCTGATCGACGCCATTCAAGACGAAGCCTCCAAGGACACTCCCGACCCGGAAGTCATCCAAGGCATCCTGCGCGAGCTTCGGGAATACGCCAATTACCACTTCAAACGCGAAGAATCTTTGATGCTGGCATCAGATTATGACGCGGAAGCCTTCAATCCCCACCGCATCGAACATGAGTATTTCGAGACCATGGTCCGCTCCGTCGACGTGCTGTACCGCATCGACGAGCATCTGATCAATGTGGACAAATTGATGGACATCCTGCGGGAATGGCTGATCACTCATATCGGCATCGTTGATCGCGCCTACGTCAAAACGGTGCATGATTTCTGCCGTAAATTTAAATCCTAATCCGTCAAGAAATCTTCACGCATCGCCACTGGATACCAAACCAAACCGATAGCATGATGCCCCATTCATTCGAGGGGGGATAATACCGTGTCGCTAATGGAAAAAATCCTAGCAAAAAGAACCAACCGGACTTGGAAAAAATCTTCCAAGACGAAAGTCTCGCCCATCGAAACCTTCAAGGCGGGCTTGCTGACCCAGCGATCCCACGCACTGGAAGGCATCACCTCGCCAAAGCAAAAGCGGCTGTGGTATCGCATCGACGGCGATCAATATTATACCAAGCTGGGTGGGACCTTCATGATCGAGATTCAAGGCGCGACGGTGTTCGGCCCCTTCGCATCCTTGCAGGAATTGGCCAATTTTTATGACGCCATCGTGGTCGCGGTGAATTCCGAGGATAACGGGATGCAGCAAGAGATCAAGAAAAAGGCGGAAGCCTACGAGAACAGCCGGAAAAAGAAATAGTCACTCTTTCCACCGCGCCACGGCCGCCTGGGAATAGGCCATCACTTCCTTATCGGTCATATCGGTCAATTGCTTGTGAAAAGCCGCCGCGCCCGCATATTTGTACTCCTCGGCGGCATCGACGCCTTGCAGCTTGAGCATGGAGTGGACGAATCCTTGCGCATCGGGATGGGGAATAAGGGTCACCATCCCGTCATTGGTGGCCACATCCATGGCCTCGGCCGAGATTTTGAGCAGACGCTCCCCCGATAAATTCCGCAGCTGATCGGTCAGACCAAACGCGGCGATCAAGTCACCCAAGCAGGTCCAGGGGAAATCCGGGCGGCCATCGTTGATCGGCGACCGAAAGAACCGGACCGGATGGGAATTGATTTGATCGGTGTGCAACGGCACGCAGGTCGGGTTGGTTTTATGCATGCGCCCTCCCCTCTTTCAACCGCCGCACTATGCCAGGGGGAATGTCGGGTGTCACCCTAGGCGGGAAAAAGATTTGCTTTATATTATATATTACTAATATACTGGTTCTGAACCACGAGGATGACGCATGATCTGGAACGAAACTGGATTTTTAAATGCCTTGCTGGGTGGCGCGATGATCGGCGCTGCCGCTGGCCTATTTTTTTGGATCAATGGCCGCATCGCAGGGATCAGCGGCATGACCGCGTCGCTGCTGACCCGATGGAGCTTCGACACCGTTGAAAAAGCGGCCTTCCTGATCGGCCTGCCGTTGGGCGCTTTCCTCTTTAGACAGCTAGGGAGCGACACGCCCCTGACCGTGAACGCGTCCCCCGCGACCTTAGCCATGGCCGGTCTTTTGGTCGGCTTTGGCGCCCGATTGGGCAATGGCTGCACCAGCGGACATGGGGTTTGCGGTTTGGCCCGGCTGTCGCCCAACTCCATCGTCGCAACGGCGGTCTTCATGAGCGCGGCCATGGCCTGTGTCGCGATCCGGAGTTTCCTATGAGTCCCGCCGTCAGACTTCTTGCCGCATTGCTAGCGGGAGGATTGTTCGGCGGCGGCTTGGCTCTGTCGGGCATGATCAACCCGGCCATCGTGCTGGGGTTTTTGGATATAGCTGGCGGTCAATGGAACCCTAATTTGGCGGCGGTAATGATCGCCGCGATCCCCGTAGCCGCAGGATTGTTTTACCTGGCCCGACTGACCCGCCCCGCCAACCAAGTGCCCTCCACGCCGAAACGGCAAATCGACTGGAAATTGATTGTGGGAGCCGCCCTGTTCGGCATCGGATGGGGACTGGCGGGAATTTGCCCCGGACCGGCCCTGGTCGATGTGACCATCGATGGGCGTTTTCTGGTTTTCGCCCTCCCGATGATCGTGGGGCTTGCCTTGGGAAACCGGCTTCGGGCCTAATGGGCGTGGTCCCCGCACTCGCTCTAGAGGATTTTCCATGCCCTTCACTCTGTACGGAATCAAGAATTGCAGCACCGTCAAGAAAGCGCGGGACTGGCTGGACCAACACGGCATCGCCTATGACTTCCACGATTACAAAAGCTTGGGCGTGTCGCAACAAAGCTTAAGCGCTTGGTGCGCCGAGTTTGGCTGGGAGACGATCCTGAACCGTTCGGGCACCACCTTCCGCGCCCTGCCCGATGAGTCTCGCCAGAATATTGACACAGGCAAAGCCATTTCGTTGATGCTGGCCCAACCCTCCATGATCAAACGCCCGATCCTGGATATGGGTGCCCGGCGGATCGTCGGCTTCAAGCCCGAGGTTTATGAGAGTATTCGCAACCGTTAAAAAGACGGCTTGTTATCCACCTTGCGGCAGGTGGAAATATAGCTTTTCTGTTCCAAATTCTTGGCGGCTTGGATGTAAATGTAGCGTCCGGTGCTGCGGTCGACCGATTGAATGGTCAAGGTCCAATCGTCGCCCTTGGTGCATTTCTGCTCCATGCGATAGGCGCTGTCATCGACGCTCATCTTGGCGGTGCAGGACGATCCGCTGATGGGGTTGGTGGTGGTTTCCTCACTCACCCCGCCCATTTGCTTTTTTTCGGTATCGATCAGCACGCGGCCCTCGCCGCCCAGAAACACGGCGCCGGTGCAGATTAGCGCCACCACCTCGGCCCGAGCCGAGCCCGTGACCAGGAGCCCCAGCAAAACCGCCATGACGAGTCTTGACGTCCTTTTCATCCCATACGCTCCCGCACGCCTGTCTTAAGTAGCTCCATTGAGCCCCGCATTGTAGCCCAAATTTCCGCGTCCGTGAAGCTGACAGCGCTCCCGCGCTTTAATCGTGTCTTGGCGATTAAATCACTTCGGGTTGTTGAAATCTTGGATGAGAGAAGCAAGACCGGCTTCATTGAGCCTGTCGCACTCGTGCG
>CAIYCT010000298.1 GCA_903924765.1 uncultured Rhodospirillaceae bacterium
CCACCTCCACCGGTTTCGGCGGATCAACCGTCACCGTCGCCGGTTTAAAACCGGAATCGTCATAGTGGATTGCCGGGGGTGGCACCTTGGTCGCGCAGGCGGCAAGCACCAGCGACGACGCCGAAAGGAGAAGGAGAGTGCGTAAGGTCATGGCTGCTTCCTTTGAGTTAGGGTCGTCGCGGCGGCGGGATCGATTTCCCGTGACCAAGCGAGGCCGTTGACGTAAAGGCCGAGGGGGTTCTTGCGTAAAACCTCTGCCGTGCGTGGGGTTTGGGTGATGACGCTCAAAATCGCCGTCCAGCGTTCCGATTTGGCCAAGGCGTCATGGTCATAGGTTTCCTCGCTCCATTTGACCTGAAACGAGGAATCGGACACCCGCACCACACTGGTCACCTGCACGGCGACACTGCGGGAACCGATGGCGGAGAAAGGATTGTTGGTGCGGGCGTAGTCGGTGAGAAAAACCGCGCCCCGATTGGTGGCAAAGTCATAGGCATCGACCCAACTCTGGCGCACCAATACCGGATCAATGGACAGACCGCGTACATTGGTGATGAACCGCCCGAGATACCAAGCAATCTGGGCATCGGTCATCTGGTAATTCTGGATAGCGGGAGCAATTGCCTGCACTTGGCCCAAATGATCCACCTCGACCACGTAAGGGGTGACCCGGCTCTGCGATGATTGCCAGATCATGCCGCCTGCTAGCCCCAAGGACAGCACCAAGCTGCCAAAGGCCATCAGTCGCCAGTTCCCGGCCTGAACCCGCGCCGAGCCAATCCGCTCGTCCCAGATTTGTCCGGCTTTCTGATAGGGCGTTTCCGGCTCTGGGGTCTGTCCGTAACGCTGAAGGGTTCGTTTGAAGATCATGATCTTAAGACTCCTCGTGTGAGAGATCGGGATTGGCGGCAGCACCTGACCGGTCGCCGTCTTTGATCGCTTGTTCCGTCGCTTGGCGGTGGGCGCGGTTGCGCTGGTCGGCCTGCATCCGCCGCGCCCAATCGGGTGGACTGGATGATGGAGGTGAACCGGATGAAGGAGATGAACCGCCACCGCCTGACGGTGGCGTTGAGGGTGGGGGATTTGAACCAGATGACGCTGATCCCATTGCCGTCGCGGCGCGGATCGCGCTCATCCCGCCGGAACCAGCGGCTCCAAGCAAACGCGCACTGCCAGCGACGGCGCCACCGGCCAGCATCGCCACGCCCGCCACCCCGCCCAAGGTGCCGATGGCCGCACCGGCACCCAGTTGCGGCGCACCGGACACCAGACCCGAGGCAATCGCCGGACCAAAGATGCCGAGGCCAAACAACGCCAATGCCGCCAGGACCAAGGACAGGGCTTGATCTATGGTCGGTTCCTGACCATTCAAAGAGGTGATGAACTGGCTGAAGAAACTCGATCCAATCCCGACGATCACCGCCAGCACCATGACCTTGATGCCCGATGAGACGACATTGCCCAGCACCCGCTCGGCCAGAAACGCCGTCTTGTTCCACAGGGCGAATGGCACTAAGACGAACCCGGCCAGCGATGTCAGCTTGAATTCCAGGATGGTGATGAACAACTGCACCGCCAGAATGAAGAAGGCGACGATCACCACCAGCCACGCGACCAGCAGGACCAGGATGGTCAGCGCATTGTCGAGAAAGCCGCCATAGCTCGCGAGATTGGTCATCTCCGTCATCAAGGGCTTCGCCGCATCATATCCGGCTCCCGCCAACGCCCCCGGCTGCAACAAGGTGGCCGCCGTCAGAGACGATCCGCCCACCTTCAAGCCTAGGCCAGCGAAGGAATTGAAGACGATGGTGGACAGCATCTTGAAATTATTGAGGATAAAGGCGAAAAACCCGACATAGAGCGTCTTTTTGATCAGGCGGGCGAGGATATCACCGTCACCGTCCAGCGCCCAGAACAACCCCGCCAGCGTGGCGTCAATACCGATCAGGATGGTGGTGAGAAAGGCGACATCCGCCGTCAGCAGCCCAAAGCCGCTATCGATGTACTGGATGAACGTCGCCAGGAAACTGTCGATCACATTGAGGTTGTTCATAATCGTGGCCCTCCCAATATCACTGCGGCGTATAGATCGACCCCGTCCCGAAGAACCGGGTCATCGCCGCTTGCGCCGCAGCTTGCGATTGCGCTCGCCGCGCCTGATCCAGCGCCTCGGCGCGGAACTCGGCGGCCAACAGGCTCTGGATTTGCATCTGCTGTTGGGTGGATAGCGCGATCAATTGATTGGAGGCCTGTTGCGCCTGCAAAGCTCCTGCCGCCCCCTGACTGGCCCCCACCAAACCGGCCAGCGTAGCGGCATCGGCCTGAACATTCTGATCGACCTGCGCCTGCACCAGCATGGTCTGGCGATAGGCGCTCATGGCGTTTAGCCAGTTGGTCTGCGCGTTGGACATTGCCTGAGAACTGGTGAGGCTCGTGCTATACTGAGACGGAAATTGCTGCTGAAACGCCGTATCCGTGGCCGTCACGTTGAAAGCAATGCCATTCGCCTGATTCATCAGCGTATTGATCTGCGATAGCGCAGAGGTCATCTGCCCCAGCGACGACAGATTAAGGCTCTGGAGATTACGGGCCATGTTCTGCAACATGGTCGCCTCATTCTGAAGGGACTGAATCTGATTGCTGATCTGCTGAAGCTCACGCGCCGCCGTCATCACGTTCTGCGAATAGTTCGCCGCGTCGAACACTGCCCATTGGGCATGGGCGGGGTTGGTCAATCCAAACAACAGAAGGGCAATATATATGGACTGCCGGCCATACCAGCTTGGGGGCTTAGCCCCCAAACCCATAGACTTATTGCTAGCCATCACGGGTCCGGGGGACCGAGTCCCCCGGCTCGGGTCTGGGGCGAGAGCCCCGGATAACAGATAGTCATTCATGATGTTTCTCCTACGGGAAAGTCGGCCAGCAGATTGGCAGCCCAATCGAGGCCTTTGGCGGCGAGAAAGGCGGGGGTGAACCCTGGCAATCCGTGTTCGGCCAATACCGCGTCGATCAGGGTTTGATCGGATGGCGAGGAAGCGCCGCACAAGGCCAGCGCAACGGGGCCAAGCCCCAACTCGAACAGACGGTTGCCGCGTCTGGATTGCAGGTAGTAATGGCGCTTGGGCGTGGCGCGGGCGATGAGTTCGATCTGCCGGTCGTTGAGGCCGAAGCGTTCATAGGCGGCGCGGGCTTGAGGCTCGACGGCGCGGTCATTGGGCAGGAAGAGACGCTGCGGGCAGCTTTCGATGATCGCCGGGGCAATGCTGCTATCGGCAATGTCGGCCAAGGACTGGGTAGCGAACACCACCGAGACATTCTTCTTGCGCAATACCTTCAGCCATTCGCGAATGCGGGCGGCAAAGATGGGATTGTCGAGGAAAACCCAAGCCTCGTCGAGAATCAGCAGGGTGGGCCTGCCGTTGAAACGCTCTTCCAACCGGTGGAAGAGATAGGTCAGCACCGGCAACACCACGCCCGGCTGGTGCATCAATTCCTCGGTCTCGAAGCATTGAACATCGGCCAAGGTCAGACGATTCTCAGCGGCATCCAACAGCCGTCCGAACGGACCATCAAGGGTATAGGGGGACAACGCTGTCTTCAGGGCGTTCGACTGCACCAGCACGCAAAAACCGGTCAACGTGCGCTCTTCCGGCGGGGCGGAGGCCAACGAGGTCAGGGCCGACCACAAGGACTCTTTGATCTCCGGGGTGACAGAGATTTTTTCATGAGCCAGCAATCCGGCAATCCATTCAACTGCCCAAGCGCGTTCTCCCGGTTCGTTGATCCGCCGTAAGGGCTGGAAGGCCAGTGAACCGCCACCGCCCAACGCATGATGCTCGCCGCCCATGGCGAGAATTGCGGCGCGGGCAGAATTGCCTTTGTCGAAGAGGACGATTTGCGAATTGGCATAGCGACGAAATTGCAGCGCCAACAGTGCCAGCAGCACCGACTTACCGGCCCCGGTCGGGCCGACAATCAGCATGTGTCCAACATCGCCAACATGGGTGGACAGTCGAAACGGCGTCGAACCTGAGGTCTCGGCATACAGCAGCGGCGGCGCATCAAGATGATCATTGCGCGTCGGTCCCGCCCACACCGACGACAACGGCATCAAATGGGCGAGATTGAGGGTGCTGACCAGCGGCTGACGAACATTAGCGTAAAGATGGCCGGGCAATCCACCCAACCACGCTTCCACCGCATTGACGCCCTCGCGGATGCAGGTGAAGCCGAGGCCATTGACGATCCGCTCGACGTCCCGCACCTTGTCATCGGCAGCCTGTCGGCTTTCATCGAACACGGTGATGGTAGCGGTCAGATAGCCGAAACCAACATAATCTCCACCCAAGGCCTGCAAGGCCAGATCGGCGTCCAGCACCTTATTGTCGGCGTCTGAATCCAGCAATTGGACCGGCTCATTATACATCACCTCGCGCAACAGGGCGGCGATGGATTTGCGTTTGGCGAACCATTGCCGCCGCAGCCGGGTCAATTCCTTGGTCGCCTGAGTCTTGTCCAAGGCGATGAAGCGGGTCACCCAGCGATAGGCGAAGTCTTGATGATTGAGCGCATCGAGAATGCCAGGCCGGGTCAGACCAGGGAAACCCAGGATGGTCAGGGTACGTAAATGCTGATCGCCCAGCATCGGCTCGATACCGCCGGTCAGCGGCATATCGACCAGTAGCCCGTCGAGATAGACCGGACTCTCGGGCACCGCCACCGGATGGCGCTTAGTGGAAATCGTCCCATGCAAATAGGTCAAGGTTTCGGCATCGTCGAGGCCGCGCACCTCCGGCATAAACCCGGACAGCAGATCAAGCACCCGCTCGGTCTCGGTGTGGAAGGCCGCCACCTCCTGCCGCCAGTCCCGCCCTTTTTCCTCCCGGTCCCGTTCCACCAAGGCGCTTTCGGCGCGGGCCTGTGTGTCAGGCGGTGGTAGATAGGCCAAGGTCAAATGGTAGCGGCTTTCATAATGGTGACCGCCCCCCTCGAACGCCGCCCGCCGTTCCTGATCGACCAACCAAGAGGCGGCATCGGCAAAGCGGGCATCGGGATAATCCAACGCCGGGGTGCGTTCGGCCTCGAAGAACAAGGCCCAGCCAGAACCCAAACGGCGCAGGACGTTGTTGGCGCGGGCCGAAGCTGAGATCAATTCCGCTTCAGTGGCGCTGTCCAGATCCGGTCCGCGAAACCGTAGTGTTCGCTGGAAACTCCCATCCTTATTGAGCACCACGCCGGGGGCAATCAACGCCACCCACGGCAGATGATCGGCCAAACGATCCGCCGTTCGGCGGTATTCACCGATGTTCAGCATGATAAATATCCTTTCTGCCGCAGATGGCGAACCAGCACGACCATGAAGTCGGGGTCGCGCTTGGCGGCAAAAACCGCCAAGCTATGACCGACCAGCCAGAAGATAATCCCGGCCAGCCACACCTGAAGTCCCAGCCCGAGGGCCGCCGCGACGGTGCCATTAACAATCGCCAGGGTGCGTGGCGCTCCACCGAGCAAGATCGGCTCGGTCAAGGCCCGATGCAGTGGCGCTTCGAATCCTTCGAGCGGGGAGGTGATCGAGTTGGGCATCACAACAGCGCCCCGCCGCCAAAGCTAAAGAACGATAGGAAGAAACTCGACGCAGCAAAGGCAATCGACAGGCCAAAGACAATCTGGATTAACCGCCGGAAACCACCCGAGGTCTCGCCAAAGGCCAAGCTCAATCCCGTCGTAATGATCACCAGCACCGCAATGATCTTGGCGACCGGTCCTTGCACGGAATCGAGAATTTGCTGAAGCGGCTGCTCCCACGGCATTCCGGTGCCAGCAGCATGGGCTTGGGCTGCAAACACCAATGAAAGAACTGCCGTAGTGGTCAGAGATTTTAAAATACGCATGATGTTTCTCCTGTTGAAGATGAATGCGGACTGTCGTCCGCGCCTACCTGGGGCACGGCCCCAGACCCGATTCCTTTTAAAATTTATGGCGGGTCCGGGAGGGCCTCCCTCCCGGTTGGGGTTTGGGGCAAAAGCCCCATATCCCTAACGACGTAATCCCCCTGTTCATCTATCCCCATAACCTCGGCGATGGTCTCGATCCGCCGCTCGGCTCCGCGTCCTTGGATAAAGACAATGATGTCGATGGCTTCGGCGATCAGGCGACGCGGCACGATGGTCACCGCCTCAGCCACAAGCTGTTCGAGGCGATACAGGGCGGAGCGGGCGGAATTGGCGTGAACTGTGGCGATGCCGCCGGGATGTCCGGTGTTCCAGGCTTTCAGCATGTCGAGGGCTTCGGCACCGCGTACTTCGCCGACAATGATGCGATCCGGGCGCAGACGTAGGGTCGAGCGCACCAGATCGGCCATTGAGACGATGCCAGCACGGGTGCGTAAAGCGATGCAGTCGGGTGCAGCGCATTGCAGTTCGCGGGTATCCTCGATCAGGATCACCCGTTCATCGAGATCGGCCATTTCCGCCAACAGGGCATTGGTCAGCGTGGTCTTGCCGGAGGAGGTGCCGCCAACGACCAGGATATTGCGGCGGTCGCGCACTGCCGCCTTCAGCGCCTCGGCCTGA
>CAIYCT010000299.1 GCA_903924765.1 uncultured Rhodospirillaceae bacterium
GGAAATCTGGGACAAACTCGTCCGCTCCGGGAAAATCAGCAACTTCCGCCATCGCAAGAATGGCGAGGTCATTTCATTTGAATTTCAGGGCCGCCGCATCCGGCTGGCGACGCTCAAAAACTTTCTCACCGCCTTGGGCGATGAGGATAACCAATCAGGAGAAGAACCTATGACACACATAATAGATCCACACGAACCACTCCCAAATGATATGCGGGAGTCACTGCACGAATCGGGCTTTAGCTCGGAAGACGTGCAAGAAGTATTGGCCGACATCCGGGCTGCGCTCGCGATGTCCGGTCAAACGCCGGTAGTTCCGGCAAAATCACAAACCCCTTCAATTGACATACGCTAATGAACTTATCATGCAGTGCGCCCGAACCTCCCGGCGGGCCAAAGCTGGACATGGGGAGCATCAACGATGTGAAAAAGAACAAGCGCACGCCGGAAACGGACAGCGACCTCTGGCAGCAGCAGCAGGGAAACCTGGCCAGACTGCGGCAAAAGCTGTGCGAGCTGGTGAGCAGAAAGCTGGCTGGAGAGGATTGCGATTCCGAAATTGCGGACACCTTCAAGATGCTGTCGGGACATCTGCACTTCGGCGACTGGGACAGTTTGTTCCCGGTGTTTGAAGCGATAGCCAAACTGGGGACCAATTATCACCATTGCATCGTCGTCCTGGGCGGCTGGCATCATGTGGGCAAACTGGCAAACCTGAATCCGCCGGATAAATGCCTGTTGGACATGATGCGCGGGTTTCGAGGACTGGTGAACACATCAACAATTTGCCGGCAGATGATTAAAGGTGGTCAGCAAAACTGGAACACGAACCTGCCCAAGCTGCGGAAATGCGTGGGCAATTATTGGGATGTTCTGCCGGGCTATTTATGGGACCAGCCGGACCAATTGCTAAAATTCATCGACCAACGGGAGCCGCTGGCCGGGGCTGAAATTGAAAACGCATTGCTATTCATGCACCCGCGCATTTTCGCCTTCAGTCCCACTGCCAAAAACAGTTTGGCCGGTTGGCAGGATTTTGAACGATTCGTTTTCGCCTACCAGCGACTGCTCAAACAATTCGCCAGCGACTTCGGGAAATATCACTGGGGAATTTTTTGTAAGTAAGCCTCGCGGCTGATCACCGGCAGACCGCTGGTTTTTCGGGAACAAAAATGCTCCGCATAAATAGCAGGAAAATTGATTCGAGCATGAAGCTGAATCAAAACCAAAAATTAGCCAAACAGAAAAACGTATGAAGAACATATTGATAGACCCTATGAAACAAGAAATCATTCCCGTTCAACTCTCCGTCCAACCGGAACTAAAACACTTCTACGATGCCATCGAGTGTGACTGCGTTGACATGGTTTCATTACCCGGAAATCTCATACTGGTGGTGGACGATGAAGGCATGTTGAAAGCCACCGATGGGATTTTGGCCTCAAAGGTGCACCGGGGATATTTTGTTTTGCTGGATAATAATGGGGCGGCCCGCAATTTGATTGCGGGTCGCGGGATTGTCGTGGCGGAGGATGATGAGGGCAGGTCCTGCACGTTGCCTGATTACATCACCCCTGCATCCTTGTCGAAATTCGTCCGCTTCATCCCGGCGGACAAGAACGATGAGGCGGCGCAACTGTGCAAGGAGATTCTGGCCGACTGCGGCTATGTGAGGTCTCCCGAACACGCACAGAGAATCCAAGCCAGGTATTTCAACAGCATGAACCGGGCAATAGCCCTTTGCCGGAAATAAAAAGGAGGAATTATGGCCAATTGGTTTTACAATATTTTTAGCGTCAGCGGTGAAAAGGACGAGTTGAAACAATTCAAGATCAAGGCAATGGGTCTGAGCGATTTTTATGATGATGGGCCGACGAGTGTATTCTCATTTAAAAGTCTCATGCCGATGCCGCCGGACATAGCTAACGACCCAGACAAGTGCAATAAATGGATAGACGAAAACTGGGGGATGACGGGTGCGGCAGGGGCAAGGCTGGAGGCAGAAAGCGAAAGTGAACTTGTATATTACTTCGAGACCAGGAATGACGCGCCAATTACCTTTCTGAAAAATCTGGGGAAGCTGTGGCCGAAACTGAAATTTCGGGATTCGTTCGTGGAGCCAATGAACCTCCGCTATGCACTTTTCATGGATGTGCAGGGCGAAACATTTACACCGCTGGCACTGACCAGCCCTGAAGACGCGGTGCCGGTCTTGCGTGAAGAAGCCGAAATGGGAATCGCGGAATCCCAATACAATCTGGCGGTCTGTTATGCCGACGGCGAAGGCGTTAAGCAGGATGTTGAAGAGGCCAGGAAATGGTTTGAGTTGGCCGCTGCCCAAGGCCATTCCTTGGCATTGGAAGCCGTGGCGAAGAGACAATGACCGGCGTTCAATAGCCGCTGAAATAGCAAATCGGACAATGGTTCTTACAAACGACCACACGCGTCGTCCGGCGGGCTGCTGCTTTTCAAGAATAAAATATGCTCCGCATGAATAGAACGAACACTGATTCGAGAATGAAGCCGAATCAAAC
>CAIYCT010000300.1 GCA_903924765.1 uncultured Rhodospirillaceae bacterium
CCAAGGCACTGTCGGTCGGATTCAAGCCCACCGGCAACCGTTTGGCCATTGTCACCAACGGGGGCGGTCCCGGGGTGATGGCGACGGACCGGGCTGCCGACCTGGGACTGGTTCTGGCCACGTTGTCGGACACCACCATGGTGCAACTGAGCAAAGTGCTGCCGCCGAACTGGTCGCACGGCAACCCGGTGGACATCATCGGCGATGCGCAGGCGGACCGTTATCACCATGCGGTCAAGGCCTGCCTGGAAGACCCGAATGTCGATGGCGTGCTTACCTTGCTCACGCCGCAAGCCATGACCAAGCCGCTGGAAGCGGCACAGGCGATGATCGAACTTTCCAACCAATACAACAAACCCTTGCTGACCTGCTGGATGGGCGAGGCGCAGGTGGCCGAATCGCGCAAGGCCTTTAATCACGCCAAACGTCCCAATTTTCGTACCCCTGAACCTGCCGTTGAATTGTTCTCCTATCTTTCGGCCTACTATCAGAACCAGAAGCTGCTGGTGCAGATGCCGGGGCCGCTGTCCCATCATCTGGAGCCGGATGTGGAAGGTGCGCGGATGATTATCGAGGGTGCGCTGCAAGACAGGCGCAAGGTGCTGAACGAAATGGAATCGAAGGCGCTGTTATCGGCCTTCCATATTCCGGTGGCGCAAACCATGGTCGCCCATTCGCCGAACGAGGCGTTGCTGATCGCGCAGCAACTGGGTTATCCGGTGGCGATGAAAGTGACTTCGCGCGACATCACCCACAAGAGCGATGCAGGCGGGGTCAAGCTTAACTTGGGTAATGCACAGGCTGTACGTGCGGCGTACCACGAGATCATGGATAACGTGAAACGCAGCCGTCCGGAGGCGCATATTGACGGGATCGCAATCCAGCCGATGATCATGAAAGAGAACGGGCGCGAACTGATGCTCGGGGTGACCAACGATCCGGTGTTCGGGCCGGTGATCACCTTCGGTGCGGGGGGTACCCTGGTGGAGGTGATGGGTGACCGCGCCGTGGCGCTTCCCCCGCTTAATTCTTTTCTGGTCAAGGATCTGATCAAGGGCACGCACGTCGCCAGGATGCTGGGGGCATTCCGCCAGATGCCTGCGGCCAATATGGAAGCGCTGGAAAGCGTGCTGCTGCGCGTGTCGGAAATGGTGTGCGAACTGCCGATGCTGATGGAGATGGACATCAACCCGCTGATCGTGGATGAACACGGCGTGCTGGCCGCCGATGCGCGGGTGATGGTAGAACTCCGTCAGCCGACCGCCGACCGCTACGCCCACATGGCAATTTACCCCTACCCGAACCATCTCGTCAGCCATTGGCAACTGGCGGATGGCACGGACATTGTGATACGTCCGATACGCCCTGAAGATGCCGGGATTGAGCAGGAGTTCGTGCGCGGCCTGTCGGCGGAATCGCGTTATTTCCGCTTCATGAACAGCGTGCAGGAGCTCTCGCCGTCGATGCTGATACGGTTCACCCAGATTGATTACAGCCGGGAAATGGCGCTGATTGCGGTGGCGGAGCAGCAGGGCAAGGAAATCGAATTGGGGGTGTCGCGTTTTACCATCAA
>CAIYCT010000301.1 GCA_903924765.1 uncultured Rhodospirillaceae bacterium
AGCGTGCCGTTGTTGGTGAAACTGAAGCTGTCCGTGCCGGTATAACCGGGATTGGCGGTATAGGTGCCCGTACCGTAGATGGAATCGAAGGTGACGATTCCGCCGCGGGGTTCTTCGCCGCTCAAGGCCGAAGTGCCGGTCGATTGTTCGGGGGAGAATGTGTCTGTCGCATTGACACTCAACGTTATGTTTCCCACCAAATAGGTGGTATCGACGGCGCTTACCGTCACGCCGGTATCCTGGGCAATGACTGGTGTCAGGGTGCCCGTTCCCAACGTGGTGTCTTGAATGGTGGTGTGGATGGTGTCTGTGCCATTGTACCCGGTATAGCCGTCATAACCAAGCCCGCTCAACTGTGAGTTGACGGACTCGGCGGTGCCGGCAAGGGTGATGCTGCTGCCCAAATTGGTCGCGGTAACCAAAGGCACGCTCGAACTGGAGATCGTTAGTTTGCCGCCGATGGAGTTGACGTAATTGGCATCCCCATTATAGCCGCCGATATTGATGCCATACACTTCCCCCGCCGTTAAGGTCAGGGTTGTCGTACCAGAGTTGATAAAGATTCCCGAGGATGAGTTCGACCAGAACGTCATTGCGTCAACGGCGTTGTTTTCAATCAAAGACAGGCTCTCATTGCCCGACGAGCCGTTGTTGCCGGTCAAGATCCACGTCAACACCATCGTCCCGTCTTGCGTTGCTGTGGTTGTGTAATTGAACCCCGTGTTGTTGACGCCGCTGTAGTCGTTGGCGGTAGCGGAGAAAGCAAGCACCAAGCCGTTGGCGCCGCCGCTGACGGAGGACGAAGACGACGCGACATTGTTTCCGGCATTAACGACGTTGGTCCATGACGTGGACGGCGTATAGCTTTGGAACGTGCCGTGGGCGGCTTGGGCGGTGACCGTATAAGTATCGCCGGGACTATAGCTGCCAGTGGCATCGGAAAGGCCAAAGCCCAGATTGACCGGCGTGCCCGTCGTCGTGGATACGGCGCCGCCAGTGATCTGCTCGGTCATGGACGGCAGGATGGTCAAAGTCGCGACCACGGCGGTGGTCCCGGCGGACAGGGTTTCGTAATAGGTCCCAGGCAAGTCTGACGACATATTAAGCGTCAACACCCCGGAATTGTTGGCGGGCACCGTTAAGGCGTATCCGTTGCTGGTGGATACGTAGCCTGAAGGGTCGAAGGATTGACCGTTGATGTTCCCATAAATGTAGGTGGCGTTAGCACTGGTCAGGGTGAGCTGCGCACCGCCCGCGCCCAGTTCGGTGACAGGAATCGAGAAGGTGCCGTTGCTGCTGAAGAACTGTGTGGTGCTGCCCAAACTGAGCGAGGCGGTGGGGATGACAATGTTGGTATGGACCGCGGACGAAATGTCCATGGTCATGGTGTCGCCGCTTAAGGTTCCCGTTCCCACGGAGACGTATTCGTTGTAACCGGCGGGGCCTGCTTGCAAAGTCCAATTCCCGCTCAGGTTCACCGTGTCGGCGTTGGTGCCGACCACCACCATCGATCCGTTGCCCGACATTCCATAGGTCAACTCGGCTGCCAGGGCGCTGTTGACGTCAGTTAGCAAGGTCGAGACCGCGCCGCCGGTCAGGTTGATGGTGTTGATGCCGTTGACCGTGCCGCTGGCTCCGATCAGCGAATAGGTCGAGGATTGGGAGACCGTCGAGAAGTTCTGGAACATCACCGTGTTGGTGCTGTTGTTGCCATTGATGCTGGCGTGATCCTGGCTGCCGATGATGAAAGTGACGGAGGACCCGGTTTGGCCGCCGATCATCGTATCCGCGCCGCCGCCGCCAATGAGCGTGATTGCCTCTCCCGTCGTGGCGTTTGCGGCGCTCAGGGTATCGGCAAAAGATGAACCGATCACCGCAGTGATATTGTCCAGTTGATCAGTGCCGTTGCTTTTGATGACGCTATCGTTGGCGTAGCCGCCCAATGATACGGTGATCGCGCTGCCCAGGCTTTGATAGGACACGATGGCGTTGCCTAGGCCGCTGAAATTATTATAAATATCGTTACCTGCGCTGGCCAAATAGGTCATCTGGCCCGGTCCAACCATAAAGGTGTCGCTTCCGCTGGTCCCGGCAATTTGATCGATGTTGTAAAGCGTATGGGTATAAGTCTGGCCAGATAACAGGTTTTCGGTCACTGTGCCGACGCTGTCGCCGTTGGCGTCGAATCGTTCGGTGGTGATGGTCGATGCTGTGGTCAGGGAGGAGCCGCTGGTCCACGCCAGATTGAATCCGCCGTCGGACAAAGCGGTTATCTGTCCCAACGCCGCCGTTCCGACGTTAGGATCATTCAAGCCAAACGGGCTGTTGATGATGGCGTTGGATGGATCGAACACCGCCGCCGACAGACTGCCCGAAGCGCCTGTCCAGTCCACCACATAGCCGCCACCGGTCAAGCCGACTATGCCGATGTTGGAAACCACATCGTTGCCGCCATAGACGGATGACGAGGCGGTTAAGGACCCGGCGGCGCTAAATTTGTCGACCACGATATAATTGCCATCGGGCGAAAGTCCGGTCAGCACAAAGCCGCCGCCGCTGACGGCCGCGATGCGCACATCGCTCAGGCCTTGGCCACCGTCGATCGTATCGAGGTTTACCGCGGTGGCAATGCTAGTTCCTTGAATATGATAGCCGGTATTATCCGCCCAAGTGACCACCGTGCCGCTGGTCAGGGCGGCCATCTGCACGTCGGATAACGAACCCGAACTGGAGGTGGACAAGTTCGTCGCCGTCGGCGTTGTGGTGGCCCCCGCTGCGACACTGACCTGATGAATGGTGTTGCCGTCCGACCAGACAACTCCGACCGTGCTGACAGTTCCTGTCGAGGCAATGGACAAACCGCTAGGGGTGGAAACAGACGCGGCCAAAGTATCGCCGACGATGGTTCCGCCCACATCCGACACGACTTGCAAAGAGGTGGCGCCGCCAGCGTTGATGGCTCCGTAGGCGATTTCAAAGCCGCCAGTGACAGACGCACCGGTTAAGGCGGTGACCGAGGCGCTGGCCAGAGTGACAGACGCTCCGATCATTTGGTCGGCGGCATTGTATTGCTGCGCCAGGATCTGGCCCAAGGTGGCATCGTACCAAACGGTTTCATGACCGCCGCCGGACAGACCGATCGCCACCGCATTGGACAGAGCGTCTGCCCCGTTGCTGATGGTCAGGGACTGCGCATGATAGGAGATGCTGGTCGCGCCGCTGGCGGAATAATCCGCCTCGCTGCCTTGGAACGTGCTGGTTCCGCTGGCGGTGACGAAGACGCTGTTACCGATTAGGGTCTGGTTGCCCACGCCGCCCGGATAGAATACATCCAGTCCGCCGCCACTGTTCAATACCGATTCACCCAATGTGCCCAAGATCAAATCGTTGCCACTGGTGCCGGTTAAGGTGGCGCTGGTCAGCGTGCTTGTGGCGCCGACGATGCTCATGGTTGACCCAGAACCATCGATGAGGGACGCAATGCCCTGAATGGTCGATGTGGAGAACTGATTCTGGATAATTAGTTCGCCGCCGCCGCCTGCCGCAGTCAGTTGGAAGACGGCGTCGTTGCCCGATTGATAGGCCCCCAGGAAGCCGCCGTTGCTCATGGCCGAGACGTTTAACGTGCCGGTTCGTCCCGCTTCTTGCAGATAGATGGTGCCGGTGTCGGCGGTGTTGGTATAGAACGTGTCAGCGCCGGGGCCGACGACTCGTTCGATGCCGCTGATGGCGCTCAAATCGTAGCTATGTCCCGTTACGGTCACGCTGTTGAGCTGGACGGCGATGGAAACGGTCGCCGCGCTGGAATAAAGCGCGCCGGAGAGCGGCGAACCGCTATTATACCCAAACGAATCCAACGATTCGACTTGGAAGCTGTCGGTGGACCCGCTGGTGCTGCTGGCGTGATAGACTAGGCTGCCAAAATCGGAAAGCGACAACAAGGTCCCCGATCCGATGGTGACCGATCCCAGGGTTAGAGAACCGGTGGATGGCCCGGTGACGATTTCCGCCGCCGCCAGACTGGTGCTGTCGGGCGAGTTGTAGGCCGACTTGACGCTGGCGGTGCCAAGGGTCAGCGTGCCGCCCAGATTGGCCGACAGAGAGACGTTGGACAACGTGGATTGTTGCTCGGTCTCGGCGATGCTGAGGGTAACGTTGGTCGCTGCGCTCCACAAGGAGCCCGCGATCAAAGAGGTGCCGACATAATGGCCCTCGACCGCCTGGATCGAGAAACTGTCATTGCCATAATAATAACCGGTCGGAGTGTACGCCAATTGGCCGAACTGAGCCTGGGTCAGGGTTTCGCCAGCGGTGACAGCCGCTCCGTTCAGCGTCAAGTTGCCATGGCTGGGCAGGGTGGAGCCGATCCGCACCAAAGCTAGCGAGGCATTGTTGGATGACGAGAAATGCGACAGTAGATCGGTTGTGCCCGTTGTGCTGAAGCTTAAGGACGTGTGCTCGCTGGCGCTTTCGCTGAACGTGGTCAGGGTCGGCTGCACCTCGACGAAACTGACGTTCAATGTCATCGTTTGCAACGCGGAATAGATCGACCCCGCCGTCAATGTGCCGTTTACGGTGACGCCGTCCAGGGCTTCCAGCGTAATGGAATCCGAGCCGTAATAATTGGGGTCGGGCGTATAGACCAGATTGCCGAACTGAGTCGGCGTCAAGGTGCCGCCGGTAAAGACGGTTCCCAGCAACGTCAAGGTGCCGTGGCTAGGTCCGGTGACGATGGTGACGTCGGCCAGGCTCGAACTGTCCGGCGAGCTATAGGCGCTGACCAGGGCTGACGTGCCCAGGCTTGTGGTGGTGTTCTGGGTGGCGTTGATGGAAAACGCCGCCAAGGTTCCGGCTTGCTCCACATGGGCGATGGACAGCGACACTTGCGTGGCGGTGCTCCATAGGCTGCCGGTGGTCAGGGTGCCGCCGATTTCGGTGGCTTGGATGCCGAAATAGTCCGTGCCGTAATAATAACCGGTGGGATGATAGACCAATTGGCCAAACTGGCTTTGCGTCAGCGTTTCGTTCAAGGTTACCAGGGTGCCGTTCAGGGTCAGGCTGCCGTGGCTGGCCAGGGACGAAATACGAATTTGCCCCAGCGTCCCTGCATTGCTCGTGCTGAAATGGTTCAGCAAATCGGTGGTGCCGGTTGAACTGAAGCTATAGGCGGTTCCATCGCTGACTGATTCGGTAAAGGCGGTCAGCGTCGGCGCACTTTCAATGAAGTTGACATTCAACGTCATGGTTTGGGCGGCGGACAGAACCGTGCCGGTGGTCAACGTGCCGCTGGCATTGGTGTAAGCGTCCAGCGATTGCAGCACCAGGGAATCCGTGCCGGAATAGCCGGTGGTGGGCGTATAGACCAATTGCGCCAATTGCGTCGGAGTCAAGGTGCCGGTGGTAAACGGGGTGCCGCTTAGGGTCAAGCTGCCATGGCTGGGACCGGCGGTAATGACCACGTCCGCCAAGGTCGAGCTGTCGGGCGAGGAAAAGGCCGCCAGCACCACCGCCGAACCGATGGCGGCGGTGCCGTTTTCGGCCACGGTTTCCGACATGGCCGCCAGAGTGGATTTTTGCTCCACATGGTTGACGGTAACGGTCAAGGTGCCGCTGGATTGGGCCGAGATGGTCTCGGTGGTGTATCCGGCCAGGGTGATGGTGGCCTTGTCGGCCTCGGTATAGGTGATGGTGTCGGTGCCGAAGTAATAGGCGGTCGGTTTGTAAACCAGCACTCCGCCACTATAGGTGACGGTGCCGTGCAAGGCGGAGGCCGTCAGGAACGAGGTGGTTTGCGTCACGGTGGCGGTGCTGCCCGACAGCACGTAAGACGAGGCGGCCAAGGTCACGGTCGGCGTGTACGACGCCGTGTTGGTGGACAGCGTTGTGCCGCTGTTCAGGCCGTTCTCATCGACTGAAGTGCTGCTGCTGGACACGCTGAACGAAGCCACCGCCACTTCGGCCGTATGAACCAAGCTGGCGTTGCTGGCGGCGGTCAAGGCAGCTTGTTGCGCGGTATATTGGGCATATTGGGTGGACAGGGCCGACGCTTGCGACACGGCGGATTTCAGCGCCGAGGCGTTCAATTGCGCCACTTGGTCCTGTGACGCCAAGCCCAGCGTGCTGGCGCTGCCCTGCAATTGCAGACTGGCGTCCACCACCAAGGCTTGGGCGGTGGCTAGGTCGGTGGAATGGGTGCTGACCATCGTAGACAGCGAACCGCTGTCCAAAGCCAGCGATCCATATTCCGTCGTTGCCGAGCTGGCGGCGCTCGACGCCGCATTTTTTTCTGTGGTGATCGTGGTCAGCAGCGCCACAGCCTTGGTGTAGACCGACCCTTCCGTGGTCAACGACCCGGCGGCGGTCAAGGACCCGCCGCTGAAATCCGAACTGTACGCCGAGGCAATGGAGTTGGTCAGATTGTGCAGCGAAAGGCTGATGCTGTTGTAAGTGGAAAGTGCCGCCGTGGATTGGCTTAAAGCGTCGGTTTTATAGCTCAAGCCCTGCACAGCTTCGGCGGCGACCGCCGTATTGAAGGCGCTGATAACCGACACGGTATTGCTGGAATTGTCATAGGCCGCGCTGGCATTCAAATAGGTGCTGTTGGAGGATGCCAGCACCGCCGAGGCCGAACTCAAGGCCGTATCGGCGGCGGCGACACTGACGGCGATGGATGCCATCAAGGTCGAGGACGCGCTGGCGGTCATCGGTGTGGCGACGGCCAAGGCGGCGGTTTGAGCCGTGTGGGCCAGGGAATCGGCGTTCAAAGCAATCGTGTAATCGGCGCTGACGTTAGCCAAGGCGGCAGACGCGGCGGCCACATAGGCGCTGCCGCCGGACGGGTTGGCGAACACGCTGGACGCGTTGCTCTGCACGATACCCGCTTGGGTGGAGGCGTCCGTATTGGCGGCGGCGGCGTTGACCGCATAGGTGTTGGCGTGATTGACTTGAGCCAACACAGTGGTGGCCGCAGTCAACTCGCTGGCGAGCAACGAGGCGGATGTGTACAGGCTGCCGATGGTCAAGGAATCTGCGGCGATGGTGGCGGCGTAGCTGGCGACTTTGGCACTGTAGGAGATAACCGCCGCATCCGCCGTCGCCACTTCGCTTTCCGCTTGGGCAGCGGCCAGGGCCGAGCCTGATTGCGCCAGCAAGGCGGTGGCGGCGTAATCCACTTTCGCCGTATAAAGTTGTCCCAGGGCCGAAGACGAGGCCGAGCTTGACCCTAACGCCGCGCTGAGGGCGGCGCTGGCAGTATTCAGATCGGCCAAGGCCTTTTGCGCCGCCGTTTCGGCGGCCAGCAATTGACCGTACGAGGTGGCGTCGGCCGAGGTGGCGTTGGCGTCGCCGTTCCAATGACCGTACAGCGTCAAGCTAAGCGACCCTGCGGTTAAGCTGGCCGACGATGCTTGGGTTCCGGCCAGCGTGGCCGAGGTCTGAGCCGTGTTGGCGGCACTGGCGGCGCTTTGATATTCACCGGCGGCCTTGGCCCATGTCGCGGCCCTGTCCGCTTGGTCGTAAATGGTGGATTCCAAGCTGACGCTGGTGCGCAAGCTGGACACATCCTGGGCCTTGAGCAAGGCGATGCTGGCTTGGTTTGCGGCGTCTTGCGCGGCAGTGGCGGCGGTGGACGCGTTGGAGGTCCCCGCAGCGGTATTGCTGTCGGTCAGCGCGGTGGTGGAAGCGGATAAGGCGGTGGTGTAATCCGAACTGGCGGTGGTGGTGAAGCCGGAAACGGTGGATGACGCGCCGGTGACCGCCGTCGTGGCGGAACTGAGCGCCGAACTCAAATCGCCTAAGGAAAGGGTCGAGGAAACCGACAGGATCGAGGAATTGACCGCGACAATGGCTGATGACAGTCCCGTCAGCGAGAAGTTGAGATAGGAGGAGGATAGGTTGGTGTAGGTGGTATGGGCCAAGGACAACGACGATACATCGCTGGACAAAGTCGACAACGCCGACGACACGTCAACGTTCAATGCCGCGCGCAGGCTGCCGGTCGAACTGATCGAGGCCACCGAGGCCGAGGCCGACTGATAGGCCGCTAACGCCGAAGACTGGGCATTGGCCAAAATGGTCGCCGAACTGGCGGTTAGGGCTGCGCTGGCCGTGTCCAAGGCGATGGAGGCGTTCAAATAGTCGGTATGGACCTGTGCTTCGTAAGCGGACACGCGGGCGAAATCCAGGCTGGCTTGAGCCAGGGCGGCGGATGCGGCGGTCGCTTCCGACGACAGGGCGGCGGTGATATTGGACGGCAGCAAGGCCAGGGTGTTGAGCGCGATGGAGGCGTTGGTCAAAGCCAGGGACGCGGCCGTGTCATCGCTGGTCAACGAGGCCAATGCAGCCGAGGCGTTGGCCACATCCGTGCTGACCAAGGAAAGCGATCCTTCGGCGGCGTGAATATTGGCGGAAGCGGCGGCGCTTTGCGCTGTGTTGGCCAAGGTGTTGGCGTCGGTCAACAACGAATGAGCCGAAGTGTTGGCGGAAGTCATCAGCGCCGTTTCGATTTTCACGGCGATTTGTTGATCGACTTGTTCCGAGGTTTCGGCGGCAGCGGCGGTGGCGACGGCGGCGGCATAGGCCGTTTGCGCGGCGGTCAACTGGTTCTCGGCCTGCAAGGCCTGCGACGCGGTGACGGCGGCGTAATCCTCGGCGGCGGCAAGGTTGCTGTTGGCTTGCGACAAGGCCAAGGTGGCGGCGGACCAGGCGTTGTATTGCGCGTCATAGCCGGTCTGCCACGCCTGTTGGACCAGCGACAGCGAATTGGAATTGTGGTTGGTCAATGCATCGTAGATGTTGGCCATATTCGTGGACACGCTTCCGGTGTCATACGTCAGTGATTGTCCTGTATAGGTCGCCACATAGGACAAAGCCGCACTGACCGAGGCGATGTCGGTCGAGCTGGCACCGGTGGAGGTCAAGAACGTATTGAGCGCCGATTCCAGCGATTGCAGGTTCGACGCTTCCGATGCGGCGGCCGAGGCCTGATCAACCAGGGGTGTGGATTCGGCGGTGCGTGCCGATGCCGCAGTGGCCGCTGCGCTCACTTCCGCCGCTTGGGCGGAAGTCAAGGCAGCGGAGGCGGCGGTCAGCGCCGGACCGGCAGCGGTTTGATTGGAAATGACCGATCCGTCCAGCCAAGCGCTGGCGGCGGCTTTGGCATCGGCGGTGGCGGTGACGATGGCTTGGGCTTGGGCGTCGAACGCATCGACGGCGGCCAACACCGTCGCTGCGTCGCCGACTTCGGTGATGGCCGATTGATGCCCCAACGCGGCGGAGGTGGCCAGATTGAAATCGTTCTGAACCGTGTTAAGGAAGGTCTTGATATAGCCTTCATCGGTGGAGATGACGGAGTAATTGCCCGCATTGAAATCCGACAGCGCCAAAGCCAGGGCGGAATGGGCGTCTTGCGGGACGCCGCTGATGAACGATGTCGAATTGTCGGTCGTTGTGCCGCTAGTGACGGTAACACCGGCGGCGGTTTCCGCCTCGGTCACGTAAGAGGTCACTTGGGTGAGCGCTTGGGTGTCGGCGGCGGCTTCAGCGGCTTGGGCGAATGAAATAGAGGCCGATGTCGCTGCGGCGGCGGTTTCGGCAGCGGTCAAGGCGGCGCTTTGGGCCGAGGTGTAGGTGCTATAGGCGGTGCCCAGCGCGGTCCCGGCGTTGGAATAATCAGTGACCGTGCCCTCGGCCCCGCCATGGTTGGTGTTGGTCGGGTCGCCGGTGGTGGCGGCGTCGGTGGAAATGCTGCCCACCAGAGTGGAAAGCGCATTGGCGGTGGCGGCGGCGTTGTTGGCGGCGATGGCCGCCCCGCCCCCCAATTGCGCCAAGTTCGACGCGATGTTTTTGGCGGTTTCCAGATTGGTTTCCGCGCTGGAGCTTAGATTGGTGACCGTCCCCGCCGCCGCCGCGATGGCGGCGGAATCCGACACCAGGGTCTGGCTGGCGGAACTGAAGGTCAGCGTGGAAAAGTCATACATGGTGTGCAAGGCCGCCGACGCCAAAGCCAGCGTGGCAGTGACGTGGTTGGTCAAGGTTCCGGCCAAGCTGAGCTCTGCCGCGATGGTGGCCGAGATCGTGGCGATGGAATGAGTACCGGCGGCAATGGCGTCGTTGGTGGCCGTGGTCGCATCGCTTTGCGCTTTCGAGGCCAAAAGCGACGCTGATGCCGCCAGGATCGAGGCGTTGGTGGTCAAATCCTGGGCTTGGCCGACCGTGGTCACCGTGCCGATTTGTTGCGCAATGGTGGCCAAGCGCTGTTGAACGCTGGTCTCATTGGCCATATCGGTCACAACGGCTTGGTAGGCGGCATTCACCGACGCATCGCTGCCAAACAAGGTTTCGGCCTTCGACGCCGACTGTAGCGACGCGGAGACACTGCTGACCAGGGCGGAGACCGCTTGTTGATAGCTGGTGAACTTGTCCCTGTAGGTGGAAATTTCATAGCCTTGGATGGTCGATGTTGGCAGTGGGTCATAGGCCTGGGCCAATTGAATTTCGGCAGGAACTTGCGCCAGGGCTTGACTGATGGAGGAGATGTTGCTGTTGCCGCTATCCACCGATTTCTGGATGTTGGCGACGGTGGCGGTCAGGGCTTGCGAGGTGGACGAATCCACATAGGCGGTGCCGCCTTGCGTGGTCAAATAGGTCTGGACCGTGCTGGCGGCGCTCAAGGTGGCGGAAAGTGTAGTCTCATTCGATGTGGCGTCGCTGTAGTCGGATTGAATGGCGGCGCTGGCCGAGATGATCTGGTTGACCAACGTGCCGATCATCGGGTCCAAGGTGGCGGTGTTGCCAGAATATTGGGCGTAATCCGAGGCTGCCGTGGTCAAGTATTTTTGGATGTTTTGCGCCTGCAACTGCGCGTCGGCATAATCCGAGGCGATTTGGGCGGCAAGGTTGGAGGCTTTCGCCTGGGTGCTGGCTTCGGCCAGGGCCAGAACGCCCACATCGTGCGCCAAGGCCGCTTGATTCAGCGCCTGAGTGCCCAAATCTGTGGTCAAGGTACCCAAATCCAAGCTGACCGTGCTGGCGGCGCTGGTGATATCCGCCTCCAAGGTGGCGTAGGTGCCTTGGTGATAGGCGGTGTAGGTGGCGTAATCGCTGGTCAGTGCCGAGGATTCGGCGGTGACGTTGGCGGTGGTCTGGTTGACCAACGAGGTGTAATAGGTCTCGAGCGAGGTGACGTTGGACGCCACGCTGTCGGCCACCTGCTTGACGGCGGCGATGGCGACGTCGGTGGGGGCCGAACTGGTGGACAGATTGTCCACGGCCGATTGGGTCAGGGACGCCACCTGCCACGCGGTATACCACGAATGGGCGGCCATGTCGTACGAGGAGCCGTTAACCAAGGTATCGCTCGCCGAAATGGATTCCGGCGTGATAGTGCTGATGGTGGCGCTGGGATGGGCTAGGTTATAGGCGGTGATATAGGCTTTCTCGAACCCTGTCGCCATTTCGCTGGTCAGGGTCGCCGCGTCGGTTTGCGCCAGTTCGACGGCGCTAATGCGGGATGTGCCGCTGGCCGACGCCGCGCTGGTCAAATCGCTGACGATGGTGGCGACGGTGATGGTGCTGCCCAAGCTGGCGGTAGTGGCGGTCAGACCCAGCGTATAATTGGTGTAATCGGGGGAAATGCTTTCCAGCACCACGGTGCCGTGCGCGGCATAGGTGCTGTCCAGTGATTGCCAAGCGGCCAGGGCCAGCGAGGCATCGTAATAATATTCCTTGGCGTTGGCCCAACCGGCTAGATCGGCGTCGGCGGCGGCTTGGTTGTTGGCGTCCTGGGTCAGGACGGTCAGTTCGCTTAAGCCGCCGACGTTGGAATCCGACGCCCGCACCGACGCCAAATGAGCCAAGGCGGCGCTGATGGTGGTTTGATCGCTGGAAATGGTGGTGGCGATGCTGTGGGTGGCGGCGATATCGGTATGAACCGATGTCACCAAGGCAGTGGACAGGCCAACGGCGCTAAGCGATCCGGCCGCCACCTGTTGCGCCGCTTGATAGAAAGCATGGGCCTCCGCCGCCGCCAAAGCCGCGCTCGACGCGTTAACCGCCGCCGTAGCGGCCTCGCCCGCCGCCGAAGCGTAAGTGACAGCGATGGCTTGGGCCAAATTGGAATGGGTCTGGGCGTCTTGCGACAGCACCGAAGCCGATGAATCGTAGGCGGCCAAATCCGCCAGAACTTGCGTGGCGTTGGAATTGGTCAGCGTGCCCAATTCCAGCTGCGCCGATGACGACGCCACCGAGGCGCTGCTCGCATCGGCTTGCGCCAACAGTGCATAGGAATGGGCTTGCGCAACGCCAATGGTCTCAAGGGCTAGGTTGTCGAGGGCCTGTTGCGGGCGTGTCGGCGGAATAAAATGCGATCCAACCTGTGGCGGCAGTTGCGGCGGTGGTTGGTTCAACTGGGCTTGAATATCTTTCACCAACTGGCCGATGGCGGCGTTGATGGCTTTCATCGCCTCTTCCGGCGACAGTGGTCCGCTGCCCGGTGGTGGAATGTCGCTGCTGTGCGTGTTGGTGTTATTGTGCAGGTCTTGGTTTTGCTGGTTTTGCTGATTTTGCTGCTGTTGAATGGATTGATTGGTCTGTTGCAGCGTGTTGGTGTCGATATGGTTGCTGGCTCCGGGTAGGTTTGACAGGACGGAACCAAAGGTACTGGCGAATTGTTGTGGTGTCATCGTCACTGGGGTCTGCGCTTGCGCGCCGTTGGACCCGACCGAGGACGCCGTGTTAGGCTGATTGAGCACCAAACCGCCCACGGTCATTTCGCCGGTGATGCCTTGTTCGGGAAGCAAGGCCGCAGTGGTCGCGCCGTCGAGACCGACATTGATGGCACCCGCCGTACCGCGAATGCCGATGTTGGTGACCGGGGTCTTGAACGAAAAGGCGTCGGGATTGGTCTTGGAGATTTGCCCCGAAATGAAGGCGGTGGAGCCTTTGATCAAATCGATCTTGGCATCGCCGCCTGCGCCGGTGGGATCGTAGGTGACATCGTCCAGCACCATGCGGGAACCTTCGCCCAGGGACAGCGAACTGCCATCGGCCAAGACTAAACCGGCGGTGGAGCCCACCGAGGTGTTGAGTTGGTCGCCCTGATAGATCGCATCGCCTTTTTGCAGCGTTCCGGTGGTGCCGTCGGCATGTTTGACTCGGACCTCGCCCGAGGCGTTGTCGATTTTGCCGATGGGCGATCCCAGCACATTGTCGCCGCCCGCTTGGGCGTATTGTCCGGGGGCCAGCGGTCCGGCCAGCTTGGTCGCCAAGGCGGCGTCGATGGTTGCGCTATTGTCGGTGGCGTGCAAATTGGGTGGGGTATCGGTCTCGAAATAGCCTTTGACGATGATTTCGCGGCCATTTTCACCGACCAAAATCAGATCGTTGCCGTGTCTTTGATAGTCAGCGCCCAGCAGAAAATGGGCATCGGCGACCTTGATCACTCCGTTCGCGCCGTCGGCGTTCAGGATGACCGGAGCGGCATGAAAAGGTGCCGCATGTCCATGCGTCTTAGCCGCAGGCGTTTCCTTGAACGGGAATCCCTGATGCTGATCGTGTAACGTCGATACTTGATCTTTTGGTGCCACCCGCCGCCCCTTGCATTTGTTTCCCGACAGACCAACGTGCACACTAACATTGTGCGTGGTTCCAAACAAACAGGTATCTACATTAGGTGGAGAAAGCGGTCTTTGATATAGGGGGTGACGGGCTAATTCTGTTTGTTAAGAATTTCAACAACTTGCGTCAAGGATTGCGCGACCGAAAACAAAACCCGCTCCCATCCTTCACCGGATTTGCGGCGGAACAAGGTGAAGTTGTGGTACCAAGGCGTGATCTCGCCATCCAAACGCCAACGGAAATCGGGGATCATGGGCAGCATGACCCACACCGGTTTGCCCATGGCCCCGGCCAAGTGAGCGACTGACGTATCCACGGCAATCAGTAAGTCCAGTTGACTGATCACGGCGGCGGTGTCGGCGAAATCGTTGCAGCGATTGCCCGCATCGACGATCAATTCCGGCGGCGGACGACCGATGCGCGGTGCGACCTCGCCTTTTTGCAGACTGATGAACTCAACGTCGGGGATCTGCAACATGGGGGTCAACAGATGGGCGGGCATGGACCGATTCCAGTCGTCGCCATTGGTGGGGCGTCCAGCCCACACCAAACCCACCCGCAGTTTCTTCTTTTTGGGACCCAAGTCGAAACCGGCCCCTGGCGGCGCGAAGATGTAGGGCGGGGCGGGCGCGATAGGCTCGATGCCCACTTTCAAGATGCCGGGAACGCTCAGCAAGGTCAGTCCGGCGTCGAAGGGGGGCGTTGGACTGCCTTCGGGCAAGACCTCGTCCACATCGGGCACCGTCTTCATGATCCGCACCAGTTCCGGCTGGCAAATCAACACGATCCGTTTGGCGAACTGTTTCAATTGGGTGGCGTAGCGGATGAATTGGATAGTGTCGCCGAATCCTTGTTCCGCTTGCAAAAGCAGGGTTCCCCGCCGCAGCCGTTGTCCGGTCCACGGCTTTTCCTTTAGATAAGGCGGGAAGGCGGGATGTTCCTTCCACCGCCATTCATATTCTTTCCAACCTTCTTCGTACTGCTCCATCAGCAGCAGGGTCAGGGCCAAATTGGTGTGGAACTTGGCCGAGTTGGGGGCGGCGACAATGGCGAGACGGTAGAAATGGACTGATTCCTCCATGCGCCCCAGGCGGTGCAGGGCGTTGGCCAGATTGCTGAGCGTGGCGGCGTTGTCGGGCTTCAGGGCCAGCGCTTGGCGATGGCACGATTCGGCCATGCGGGCATTGCCGCGCGACAATAACGCATTGCCCAGATTGTCCCACGCCGTCCACGAATCGGGCTGAATGATTACCGCCGCGCGCAGCAAGGTGATGGCCTCGGCCTTGCGGCCCGCTCCGTCCATGGCGACGCCGTGATTGTTGAGGACGTCGCCGGTGGGCGGTTCACCCTTGGCGGCGACCTTATAGGCGTTTAGGGCGTCGGCGTGTTTTCCCAGTCGGGTCAACGCCATGGCCATGCCCAGATGGGCGGGAGCGTCGCCTGGCAGGGCCTTGACCGCGTTCAGCAAATGGGTGGCGCCCGGCATGTTCTGTCCCAAATCAAGCAGCAAACGCCCCAAATTAAGCGAGGCCTGGGGGTGATTGGGGCTAATCTCCAACGCCTTGGTGAAGGTGGCGACAGCCTCTTGCAGCTTGCCGCCGCGCAATTGAATTTCACCGATGACGGTCAAGATTTCGGCGTTTTCCGGCTCCAGGGCTTGGGCGCGGCTAATCAGCTGGGCGGCTTCCTCCATGCGGTTGGTGCGGCACAGGATTTGGGCAAGGCGGGTCAAGGCTCGCCAATGATCAGGCTTTAATTGGATCAAATCCCGCATCAGGGCTTCGTCGGCCAACAATTCGACGCCGCGAATGGAGGTGGCCCGCAAGGTGGACGGCAGCGGATCGGTCACTCTTTATCCCCCGAATTGACGGGTCTGGCGACCCGAAACCCCAACGTGTAGCTCCATTGAGCCGCAGTGAACTTTGCCCGGGCCGCGCTTTTGGCCATGGGCGGCAGATAGTACCACGCTCCCCCTCGGATCACGCGATCCGCGCAGACGGCTTCACTTTGCTCATTTGGGGCTTGGGTTGGCAAGTCCGTCCAACACTCTTCCATCCATTCCCACACATTGCCGTTCATGTCGTACAGGCCAAAAGGATTGGCGGCGAACGAGGCAACGGGGGCGGTGGATTGTCCGCCCCAGCGGCTTCCACAGTCGCGACAATTGGCGTGGTTCTTGCCGATTTGGTCGCCCCACGGATAGGCGGTCTTGGTGCCTGCGCGGGCGGCGTAGTCCCACACACGCTCGGTCGGCAGGGCATAGGCTTTGCTTGTGCGTTTGCGCAACCACCGGACATAATCCTGCGCGTCGGACCACGTCACATTGATGACGGGCCGGGCCCCCTTGCCCCAACCATGATCGTCTTGTCCGCCTTTGCACGCCTTGGCGGCGACGCAGTGTTGCCATTGGTCGAAGGTGATCTCGGTTTGGCCCAGCGCCCATCGTCCGGCAAGCTCGGGAGACGCGGGCAGCGTCACCATCTTGGGGCAGTCGGGGCAATCTTGAAGGATAAGATCTTGAGCGGGAGAGGCGAAGAATAGTGCCAAAAGAACCAGGGCGGCAATCACCGGAACAAATCGCCCACATATTGGCTGAGGAACGGCGCATTGCGCATCTGTTCCTTTTCGTTGCGCCCGAAATTGGCCAGCAGGTTCTGCATATATTCAGGGCTACAGGCTCGGAACGAAAACGCAGCTTTGATGGCCAGGAATTCACCGACGAAATCGGGCAGTTTGGACGACCATTTCAGGATGCTGTCGCGCAACGCGCCGTCGCGGGCCCGTTCCTGACGGCCCGAGGGCGAAAATTCCTGCTGCGCCAAGCTTTGGATTTCACGCCAGCTTTTGGCGATTCCTTCGTGGTCGTAGCGGATCAAATCCATCATCAGACGGATGTGATCCCGCGTGCAGGGGGTGTAATTGCTGTTGGTGGCATCTTCCTTGAAGAAGCTCCAGATGCTGTCCTTCTCGTTTTTTTCATCGGCCTTCAAGGCGTTCCATACCAAATCCCAATTGTGCAAGATGGGATTGTTGATTTCGCTGGCTTGAATGATCTCGACCAGTTGCTCACCGCCCACTTGCGGCCAATTATAGGCATTTGCCAACGACTTGATTTGGCGGGATTCACGCATCTGAGGCAGAATGAACCGGCGCATGGCGTCTTCCATGGCCGGAATGAATTCAGGCGCGACGATGAAGGGAATGCGCGCCCGCACGTGAGGACCGGCGGAATCGGACGGAATGCGCAGCAAGTCCAAAATCTTGCGGATATGACCGCACAGCGTGTCGTCGAATAAAACCGTGAAATCGATCTTTCCGGCAGGCTTGCCGTCCTTGGCTTCGTCCTTTTTGGCCTGAGCGGCGGCCATGCTGCCTTGGATGGAAAATAGCGGCGGGGCTTCACGGAACGGAGTGGCGAAGCGCTTGCTGCGGGGCGGCGTCGGCGGCAAACGGCGAGACAGCAGCATTTCGAAATCGTTTCTGGTTTTATCGGCCTCGCTCATCTTTTTGTCGATGGGGGCGGCCGAGCCCAAGACAGATTGGATCAGGCCCTGTAAAATGTCGTGATCTTCAGGGCTGCGTTGTTCTAAAGGCGGCAAAAGCGGCTCCAGATCCTTGTCCATGGCGGTTAGCAGCTTAATGCGCTCGGTGCGTTCGATGGCCATGGTCAGGATGATGTTGAACACCACGTTCAACTGATGTTCGGTGGCCCATTTCAGCGATTCCGGATCGCCCAGAGTCATGCGCCGCAACATCAGGATTTGAGTGACGCCAAGGCCCCGCGTTGCCTCGACCAAGCTGGTCACCTTGGCATCGAAGGCGGAACTGGATTTTTGTGTCATGGGCACTGCCGCATTTCCCATAATGGCGTTCACTGCTGCCGATCCTTGTCTATTGCTTTGACCTGGATGTCCATATCAAACAATGGATAATCGGTCATAGCCTTAATCATGCGTTAGGAGGGTGAAAGAAAGATTAAACGCACAATGTTTAAGGACAGGCGGCAGGGCAAAGGCCCTAATCGACCAACACAATCCGAGCGTGGGATTGGCAGTCGGCTTGGGCTAAGGTTACATAATAGTTGGTGATCTGCTCTGGTCGGCGCAAGGAATAGGGATCTTCGCCTGGAAAGGCTTGTCCGCGCAGACGAGTAGCGATTGGGCAGGGGGCCACCAGATTGACTTTGATTTTGGTGATGGTCCCCACTTCCGCCGCCCAGGTCAACGCCAGTGTTTCCAGCGCCGCTTTGCTGGCGGCGTAAGCGCCCCAGAACGGAGAGTTGTTATGGGCGACGGGATCGGTGGTGAAGATGGCCCGACCCGACTCGCTTCGGCGCAACAGCGGGTCGAAGGCGTTGATTAAACGCCAATTGGCGGTCACGTTGAGGGCGAAGATACGCTCCAGCATTTGCGTGCCGCCGTGACCCACCGGCGTCAGTTCGCCGCCCAGCATCCCAGCATTGCCCACCAGTATGTCCAATTTACCGTAGCGTTCGGCAACAGCTCGGGCGATCGCCTCGATGGAATCGGGACGGGTGAGATCCTCGGGCACCAGAACGGCTTTACCGCCCTCGGCGGAAATTGCATCGTCCAATTCTTCCAGCGCGCCCTGGGTCCGGGCGACACAGACCACTTCGGCGCCCAATTGGGCGAAGCGCAGCGCCACGGCGCGGCCAATGCCCCGTGACGCCCCGGTCACCAAGGCAATGCGATCTTGCAATGGTTTGGTCAATGGTGGGAATCCTCGGTCAACAGCGACAATTGTGCCGTGCCGTGTGCGCCTTCCAGATAATCGGTGGGCGGGAACGGATAATCGCCGGTGAAACAGGCGTCGCAGAAATTCGGGCATTTGGGGTCGCGTCCGGACTTCCCCACCGCCTTGTAGAGGCCATCGATGGAGATGAAGGCCAGGGAATCCACGCCGATCAATTTGGTCATGCCAGCCAAGTCATATTGATAGGCCAACAATTGCTCGCGCACCGGCGTGTCGATGCCGAAATAGCAGGAATTGGTGGTGGGCGGAGAAGAGATGCGCATATGAACTTCGGTCGCGCCCGCCTGACGCACCATCTCGACGATCTTGCGCGAGGTGGTGCCGCGCACGATGGAATCGTCCACCAGGATGACGCGCTTGCCTTCCAACATTTGGCGATTGGCGTTGTGCTTCATCTTGACGCCCGCATGACGGATGCCGTCGGTGGGCTGAATAAAGGTGCGGCCCACATAGTGATTGCGGATGATGCCAAGATCGAACGGAATGCCAGCTTGGTTTGCGAATCCTAAAGCGGCGGGAACGCCCGAATCGGGAACGGGAACGACGATGTCGGCATCGACCGGCGTCTCGATGGCCAATTGCGCGCCGATCTTTTTGCGAACGTCATAGACGCTGCGGCCCTCGGCGACGGAATCGGGGCGGGCAAAATAGATGTATTCGAAGATGCAGAAGCGGCTTTGGATCGGCGCGAACGGCTTGATCGAGCGAATGCCATTCGCTGACAGGCTTACGATCTCTCCTGGATCCACATCGCGGATGAATTCGGCGCCGATGATGTCCAGCGCACAGGTTTCCGAGGCCAAGCACCAAGACCCATCCACTTTGCCGATCACCAGGGGGCGAATGCCCAGCGGGTCGCGCACGCCATAGACCGCGTCCTTGGTCATGACAACCAGAGAGTAAGCGCCGTCGATTTGCTTCAAGGCCTCGATCATGCGGTCTTCGACGCTGGAATACAGGCTGATGGCGATCAGATGGATGATCACTTCGGTGTCGGTGGTCGAGGAAAACAGGCAGCCGCGCCGCACCAATTGTTTGCGCAGCGCCATGGCGTTGGTCAGATTGCCGTTATGGCCCAGCGCCAAGCCGCCGAACGCCATTTCGGCAAACAGGGGTTGGACATTGCGCAGCAAGGTGTCGCCGGTGGTGGAATAGCGCACATGCCCAACAGCCTGATCACCCTTCAGGCGGTCGATCACGTTGGCGTTGGCGAAATTATCGGCCACATGGCCCAGGCCGTGATGATGGTGGAACAGCGTGCCGTCGTAGGACACCATACCCGCTGCCTCTTGCCCGCGATGCTGCAATGCGTGCAGACCCAAGGCGGTTAAGGCCGAGGCCTGCGGATGGCCGAAAATTCCGAACACGCCGCATTCTTCATGCAGAGCGTCGTCGAGATGTTCGGAGGGGGGTGTCATCATCATCGCCTCGGTCATTGAGTGTTCTTGAACAGCCGATCCATTTCGCGCCGTTCATCCTTGTCGTAGCCTTTGGTCTTGGCGGTTTGCTCGGACGCCGGTGCGGACGGTTTGGGCGTGGCCAATTCTTCGGCTGTGGTTCGTTGCGGCGCCTCGATATAAGCGCCACCGCGTTTGCTGTCTTCTTCCAGGTCACCCGACGCGGTGTTGCGTTCAGGCAGGGATTGTTCAAGCGCCAAATTGTGCGGACGGAACTTATGAATTTGCGCCGCGCCGCGTTCCAGCCAGGGCTTTGTTTTAGCCGACGACAACCAAACGGGCATTTCGTTGGGATCGAACACCCACTGATCCACTATATAGTACGCCGCCGAGACAATTAAAGCGCCACGGGCCAAACCAAAGACGAATCCCAATGACGAATCAACGCTGTTCAATGCGCTTTTGCGGACCTGATTGGATATGGCCTTGGTGATCAGCGATAAGATCAGCAACGTGCTTAGGAACAAGGTCAGTCCGGTGGCGGCGCTGGCGATCCACGGCACGCCGATTTGCGCGGCAAACCACGGTTGAGCAATGTCGAATCCGTACAAGGTGGCAAAGGCCGCGCCGACCCAAGCGCCGATGGCCAAGACCTCGTGAACAAAGCCGCGCAGGAACGCCATGCCGGCCGAAACGACCAGGATCAGGGCGACGATGGCGTCGGCGAAAGTGAACGAACTCATGTCAGGCGGTTCCCATTCTCACTTAGTCCTCGGAAACAAAGTCAGCAGGTCCTGCAAATGTCCAACCGAGCGAAGCGACAAGGTGCTTTCTCGTGCGGCTCCGGCCTTGGCCGTCCCCACATTCGGGCGGGGAGTCGAGGGGATGAGAGCTTGAGAGAACCCCAATTTGGTTGCCTCCTTCAATCGCAGGTCGGCCTGAGCCACCGCCCGGACCTCGCCCGATAAACCCACTTCACCAAACACCACCATGTCGGCGGGCATCGGCACGTCGCTGGCCGAAGACACCAACGCTGCCGCTACCGCCAAATCGGCGGCAGGCTCGGTGATGCGCAAGCCGCCTGCGACGTTCAAATAAACGTCATTCCCCGACAAAGCAAGTCCGCATCGCGCATCCAGCACGGCCATCACCATGGACAGGCGGTTTTGGTCCCATCCCACCACGGCCCGCCTGGGACTGCTTAAGGTTGACGGCGCGACTAACGCCTGGATTTCTACCAGCATGGGCCGCGTGCCCTCGATGCCGCCGAATACGCACGATCCCGACACGTTGCCGCGACGCTCGGCCAGGAATAAAGCCGAGGGATTGGTCACCTCGGTCAAGCCGATTTCGGTCATGGCGAACACGCCGATTTCGTCGGTTGCGCCGAAGCGGTTCTTGACCGAGCGCAGGATGCGGAATTGATGACCGCGATCGCCTTCGAAATACAACACCGTATCGACCATATGTTCCAGCACGCGCGGTCCGGCGATTGCGCCTTCCTTGGTGACGTGGCCGACCAAAAACAAAATAAATCCCCGCCGCTTGGCCAATCGGATCAATTCGTGCGCGGCGGCGCGCACTTGGCTGACCGAACCGGGGGCGGATTCGATGCCGTCGGCGTAGACGGTTTGGATGGAATCGATCACAACCACTTGCGGCGCGTCGGGGGAATCCAAAGTGGACAGAATATCCTTGAGCGCGGTGGCCGAGGCCAATTGTACATTGGCTTGGGCCAACCCCAACCGTTGTGCCCGCATACGGATCTGATCCACCGATTCTTCGCCCGAGATATAGGCGACGCGGGCTTGGCCGGTCAGGCGGGCCGCCGCTTGCAGCAACAAGGTCGATTTGCCGATGCCGGGGTCGCCGCCCACCAACAGGGCCGAACCGGGCACCAAACCACCACCGCAGACCCGGTCAAGCTCGCCGATGCCGGTGGTCAGGCGCGGCACAGGTTCCGACGACCCTTGCAGGCCGACGAATTCAATGCGGCGCGCCGATTTTGTAGACAGGCCCTTGGTGACCAGCTCTTGCGGCGCTTCCTCGACGATAGAATTCCACGCGCCGCATCCCTCGCATTTGCCGACCCAGCGCGGACTAAGGCTTCCGCATTCCTGACAGACGAAACGGGCCTGAGCCTTCGCCATCAGGCGCGAAGCTCCATGGAGATCGGTCCTTGCGCCCGTCCATGGATGAACTGATCGACGTAAGGATTATCCGAATGATCGATGTCCTTGGCGGAGCCGACCCAGATCATCTTGCCCTTGTGCAGCATGGCGATACGGTCGGCGATCTTGCGGGCGCTGGCCATGTCGTGGGTAATGGACAAGGTGGTCGCGCCCAACTTCTTGACGCATTCGACGATCAGATCGTTGATGACGTCGGCCATGATCGGGTCCAGGCCGGTGGTGGGTTCGTCGAAGAAAATAATCTCGGGGCTGGTGGCGATGGCGCGGGCCAGCGCCACGCGCTTTTGCATGCCGCCCGACAGCTCCGCCGGGAACAAATCGCCCGAGGATTCCGCCAAGCCCACTTGCGCCAGTTTCTCGATGGCGATCTCGCGCGCTTGCGGACGCTGCATCTTGCGTCCTTGGATCAAGCCAAACGCCACGTTTTCCCAAACCTTGAGCGAATCGAACAGGGCCGAGCCCTGGAACAGCATGCCAAACCGTTGCATGACCCGGTCGCGGTCTTTTCCTTTAAGATTGGTGACTTCCTCGCCATCCACCTTGATCGAGCCGCCATTGGGACGCAACAGTCCCAGGATGCATTTCAGCATCACCGATTTGCCGGTGCCCGAACCGCCGATCACCACCAGGGATTCACCCTTTTTCACGTCCAAGTTCAAATCGTCCAGCACCACCTTGGGGCCGAAAGTCTTGCGAACGGATCGAAGTTGGATCATGGCGTCACTTCCCGAAAAACAAAGTGGTGATGACGTAATTGAACACCAGGATCATAATGGCGGCCGAGACCACGGCATTGGTGGTGGCTTGGCCGACGCCTTGCGCGCCGCCCTTGGAATAATAGCCGTGATAGCAGCCCATCAGGCTGATGATGAACCCGAACACGGCTGCTTTGGTCAGGCCCGAAACCACGTCGTTGGTTTGCAGATATTCCCAGGTGCGCGACAGATAATTGGCGGGATTGAAGCCCAGCCGGTAGATGGCGACGATATAGCCGCCAAACACTCCAATGATGTCTGCGATCAGCACCAGCAGCGGCATGGTCAGCAGACCGGCCAGCAAGCGCGGCGTCACCAGGTACTTGTACGGGTTGGTGGACAAAGTGGTCAGGGCGTCGATTTGTTCGGTTACTCGCATGGTGCCGATTTCGGCGGCCATGGATGCGCCAACCCGGCCAGCCACCATCAATCCGGCCAGCACCGGTCCCAATTCGCGGGTCAGGGTCAGCACCACCACCGTGGCCACCGCGCCCTCGGCCGAAAAACGGGCAAATCCGGTATAGCTTTGCAGCGCCACCACCATGCCCGAGAAAATGGCGGTCAGCCCAACAACCGGCAAAGAGAAATAGCCGATCTCGAGCATGGATTTGGCAATCAGGCGGGGAAAGAACGGCGGGCGGACCACATGGGAAACGGCCAAAGCGGTAAATTCCGCCAGCTTGCCCACGTGAATCAAAAACAGAAGGACCACCATGCCGATGGTGGAAAGAAGCTCGATCACGAAGCTGCCCCCACATACTGACGGAAGGCACGGCGCGACAATTGAGTCAGAATCTCGTATCCAATGGTGCCCGCTTCGGCGGACAAAGCGTCCACATCGTGGTCGGGGCCGATCAGATCAATCATGTCGCCGGGCTTCACCGCGTCGGCGGGAAGCGCGCTGATATCGAAAGTGATCAGATCCATAGAGACTCGTCCAACCGCGGGCACATTGACACCTTTGATCACTCCATAGCCATGGTTGCCCAGGGAGCGGAAATATCCATCGGCATATCCCGCGGCCGCAGTGGCGATGCGTCCTTTGGTCCTAACCGAATGGGTGGCACCATAGCCAACGGTCATGGGGGTGTCAACGTCGCGGATTTGCAAGAGTCTGGCTTGCAGCCGTACGGTCGGACGCAAGGGATTGGGTTGACCCGGACAGGGATTGATGCCGTACAGGGCGGCGCCGGGGCGGACCAGATCGAAATGATACTCCTCGCCCAGGAAAATTCCGCTGGACGCCGCCATGGACAAGCGGGGCAGGGCCAACGGTTTAAAGGCGTCAGTGAAGCGTGCCCGTTGCTCAGCGTTCATAGGCGAGTCGATCACTTCCGCGCAGGCCAAATGAGTCATGCCCAGGATCGGTTGTATAGAATCCAATACACCGGGGCGGAGTAAGTCTTGCGCCGACAAACCCAGACGATTCATACCGGTATCCACGTGCAAGGCGCACTCCAAGGCATGTCCCAGCGTGCGGGCATGGCCGCGCCACAGCTCAGTTTGTTCGACCGAATTCAACACCGGACGCAGATGGGCTTGGACGAATGCGCCGGCGCTACCGGGCACGGGGCCGCTCAGGACGAAGATTTCGGCTCGGGGGGCCACTTTCCTTACAGCGATCCCTTCGTCCAAGGTGGCGACGAAGAAGGTTCCGCATCCGGCCCGCACCAAAGCGGGCACCACTTTGGACGCGCCCAACCCATAGGCGTCGGCTTTGACCACGGCGGCGCAATTGGCCTTTTCCGACAAGCGCTCACGCAGCAATCGCCAATTGCTAACCACCGCCTCTAGATCGACGGTCAAAACCAGCAGGGCTTTTTCTTCTGAAGACATTTAAAATTCAGGCGCTTCGTAATGGCTGGAATCGGCCAGATTGCCGAACTTGGTGTATTCGCCCAAGAATGATAGGCGCACGGTTCCCACCGGACCGTGACGCTGCTTGGCGACGATGACTTCGGCGGTGTTGTGAACTTCCTCGCAGCGCTGCATCCATTTGGAATGGCGCTCGTTGAATTTCTCGTCGGTTTCGTCGGGGCGGCGGCCGGGTTCGGAGCGTTCCAGATAATATTGTTCACGGAACACGAACATGACCACGTCGGCGTCCTGCTCGATCGAGCCCGATTCGCGCAAGTCGGACAATTGCGGGCGCTTGTCTTCACGCTGTTCGACGGCGCGGGACAGCTGCGATAGGGCAATGACCGGCAGGTCCAATTCCTTGGCCAGGGCTTTCAGGCCGCGGGTGACTTCGGACACTTCCTGGACACGGTTTTCCGAACTGGTGGACGAGCCGCGCAGCAATTGCAGATAGTCGATGATGATCAGGCCCAATCCCTCCTTGCGCTTTAAGCGACGGGCGCGGGTGCGGATGGCCGAAATGGACAAAGCGGGGGTATCGTCGATGTACAGTTTTAGTCGGTTCAAATCCACCGCCGCCATGGTCAGGCGTTCAAACTCCTCGTGGCTCAGTTCGCCCTGACGAATTTTGTGGCTGGCCACTTCCGCCCGTTCGGCCAAGATGCGGGTGGCCAATTGTTCCGAGCTCATTTCCAGAGAAAAGAAGGCGACCTTGGCTCCGTCGATGGCCTTGGCATTGCCCAGGGTATCCTGTTCTTCGGCATAGGCCATGGCGGCGTTAAAGGCGATGTTGGTGGCCAAGGCGGTTTTGCCCATGCTGGGACGTCCGGCCAGGATGATCAGATCGGAGGGGTGTAGGCCGCCCAGTTTGCCATCGAGGTCGATCAATCCAGAGGGGACGCCCGATAATTTGCCTTCGCGCTTGTGGGCGGCGTCGGCCATGTCGATGGCCTTGATCAGCACCGCTCCGAAATCCTCGAACCCGCCTTCGGTCTGGCCGATCGTGGCCAGATCGAACAATTTGGCTTCCGCCTGTTCAATTTGCTTGTCGGCTGGAAGATCCACATTGGAATCGTAAGCGATATTGACCACGTCGCCACCCATGGCGATCAATTCCCGGCGCAGGTGGAGATCAAAGATCAGGCGGCCATAATCGCCCGCATTGATGATTGACACCACCGAGCCCGCCAATTGAGCCAGATATTCGGCCCCGCCGATTTCGGTCAAGGCGTGGTCTTGATCCAGATAGGTTTTCAGCGTCACCGGATTGGCGATTTGGCCGCGTTCGATCAGCTTGACGCAGGCGGCATAGATGCGGCCGTGGGCGGGTTCGGCGAAATGTTCGGGACGTAAGAATTCCGACACCTTTTCATAGGCGCGGTTGTTCAGCATCAACGCGCCCAAAAGCGCCTGTTCCGCCTCGAAATTATGGGGGGGAGTTCGATAAGTCGGGGATACGGGATCACCCGAGGGAAAGGAGGCGACTGTGGACATGACCAGACTGTAACAGATCACGTTTATTCACAGGCTTTTTTCTACCTGTGGATAACGAGGATAACGGGGGGAAGTTGACGCCGTCAACGTCCCCCCTCAAATCCTTACGCCTCGGTCGTCACTTCCTCTTCGACAACCACTTCTGCGGCAGCGGCAGCAGCGGCTTCTTCAGCTTCTGCTGCGGCTTCGGCGGCGTCAGCGGCAGCTTCGGCAGCGGCGGCGGCCACGGCTTGAGATTGAACGCGTTCGGCGTCTTCGATGGAACGCGCCACGACCACGGTCACGGGAATGACCACTTCCGGGTGCAGCGAAACGTGCACTTCGTAAACGCCCAAAGTCTTGATCGGCGTATCCAGATTCACCTGCTGACGGGCGATGGTGTACCCGGCGGCCTTGATGGAATCGGCGACGTCGCGTCCCGACACCGAACCGTACAGCTGACCGGATTCACCGGCTTGGCGTACCATGATGATCTTCAGACCGACCATCTTGGCGGCTGCAGCTTCGGCCTCCGACTTGCGTTGAAGATTGGCTGCTTCCAGTTGAGAGCGCTGACCTTCGAAGAAAGCCCGGCTTTCCTTGTTGGCGCGCAACGCCTTTTTCTTGGGCAACAGGAAGTTGCGGGCATAGCCGGGCTTGACGTTGACCACGTCGCCCAATTGGCCCAACTTCTCAATGCGCTCCAGAAGAATCACTTCCATTTTCTAAACCCTCCGTCTTGACGGCCCTTAAACGACCGATCCATACCCTTACGAAACGAACCAACCCCACTACCGACAGAGGGATCAGCGCCCAAACCGAAAACACCATCAGCGTTCCGTAAAACGCCAACAAACCCAACGTCACGTTCTGCCGTCCCTTGATCAGTCGTCCGTGCACAGCGGCCACGCCCAGGGCCGCAAATGGCGTCAAACCAACCACCGCCACGTTGGCGGCAATGAAAGCGACGGTTCCGTGGGTCGCCGTCATGTTTAACCCCGCCCAGATCAGCAACGCTCCCAAGGGAAGCGCCGCCAGCCAGCGCGGCAATTCCAACCCCAAATAATCGGGATTGGGACGAAGACCCTGGCCAAACCGCGACAGAAGCGCCTGCGCGGTCATGGCGTTAACCACCGCCATCATCATCCACACCCCGGCAATCATCGCCGGCAGAGTGGAGGACAGCATTTGGGTGATTTGTTGCCGTTCCTTGGGATCGACCTGATCACCCAACATATCCAAGGCTTGAGATAAAAACTCCTCAAGCCAACCTTTTACGCCGCCTTCGTGGGGCGGCAAGGCGGCCACCCAAATCAGCAACAACAAAGTCGCGGACACCGTCAACCACGCCAGAATTTGTCCGACGGGATACCAAAGGACCTGTTCGTCGGGTCCCTTGGTTCGGCGCAAGGACTGAAACGCGATCAGAAAAGCGGGGATGCCCGCAATTCCCAGGAAGCTTGCCCCGAAGGCAACTCCCGCCACCGCGCCAGACGCCAAAGCGCCGATAACGCACGCCACCGCCGCCGAG
>CAIYCT010000302.1 GCA_903924765.1 uncultured Rhodospirillaceae bacterium
AGAATGTTTTACATTATCTAAAAGATGCACCTGTTACTCATTCTATAATATTAGACATATATGCAGATTGAATTAACAGAAATTACATTTATAATAACATCCATAGACACTAAAGATCTGGATACTACCAGGAAGAATACTGCATGATAAAATGGCGGTATAATTCTATCTTTACGACCAAACGCATAAATATTTTAGCTCTGTATACAAAATTATGAGCTTTTCTTCTATTGCCACAACTGAGTGTCGGCAGAAAAGACATAAATCAGGGGAGAGTAAACCATGCATGACAGCCCTTCATCATCCAGTTTTGCGGCGCGCATGTTGGAAACTGCCAAGCTGGCAGGAAACGCATCACGACTGGCCGCGGCCTGCGGCATTTCCCGCAGGGCCGTTGGCGATTACCTGTCGGGCAAGGCCGAACCGACCCGTCCCAGATTGGTTGCCATGGCAAAGGCGGGCGGCGTGTCCGTGGAATGGCTGGCAACCGGCGAAGGGCCGATGCGGTCACAGTTCGCCCCTTCCCTTTCCACTTCCCCCATAAACATGGAGATCTTGAAGGATGCCGTTATCGCCGTCGATGAGTACATCAGCGAGCAAAATCTGGTTATTCACCCCAGAATCAAAGCCTCTCTGATCTCATACTTTGTAACCTTGGGAGGCACGAAAGACAGCGATGTCATCCTGGTGGCGGAGCAAAACATCTCCGCCTTGCTGGCGCTGTGCGAAAGCCAGGGCTAAGCCCGATAAGGGGGGCGATGCGTTACTCTTCCCAGCCACCACCGGCGGCGGCGTAGATGGAGACCAGGTTTTTGCGCAGCGTGTAGCTGGAGGCGGTTTGATTGGACTCGGCGTCCAGCAGGTCGCGTTCGGCCACCAGCACATCCAGCAAGCCGGTATAGCCGTTTTGATATTGCTGCTGCGCCAGTTCCATGGCCCTGCGGTTTTGGCCGACGCTGGTGGTGAGCGAGGCGTTGCGCTGGGATTCGTGGATATAGGATGACAGCGAGTTTTCCATATCCTCCAGCGCGGACAGCACGGTTTGCTGATAGGTCAGGAACGATTGCCGTTGCCGGGAATCGGCTTGGTCGATCTGGGCCTCGATGCGGCCGAAATTCAAGATCGGCTGGGTCAGGTTCAGGCCCACGCTCCACGGATTCATGGGCGCGAAGCCGGTGGCGGTTTGCGCTCCGAACAAAGCGGTCAGCGAGATGTCGGGAAACACTTGCGCCCGCGCCGCGTCCGTGGCCGAGATCGAGGCGGCGAAATTGCGCTCGGCCACCCGCACGTCGGGGCGGGTTGCCATGACCTTGGCGGGGGCGGCGATCACAATGTGATGATCCAAGGGCTTAAGCGCGCCCGCCTCTTGGACCAACGTATCGCGGCTGCCGGGCGGCAAGCCCAGCAACACGTTCAAGCGGTTGAGCGCCTGATCGTGCGCGGATTCCAGCGCCGGAATCAGGGACTCGGTGGTCGAGACCTGCGCTGCGGTGCGCTGCACGTCGAAATCGCTGGCCAGCGCCCCTTGCTTTTGCGCCAGGGTGATTTGCAGCGTCATCTTCTGGGTTTCCAGATTCTGCTTGGTCAGGACGATTTGCTGTTGATAGCTGCGCAGATCGAAATAGCTGCGCGCCACATCCGCCAACAGGCTGACGCGGACGGCTTGCTGGCTGATTTCCTGGGATTGCAGGATGGCGGTGGCTTGGGCGGTCAGGGCCTGATTGCGGCCGAACAGATCCAGCTCCCAGCTGGCTTGGCCCTCGATCTGGGCGACGCCGATCGCCTTGTTATAGGTGGCGTAGCCTTGATTGGCGCGTTGAGCGCTGCCCACCGCATTGATTTCCGGCAACAACGCCGCCCGCGCGATCACCCGCCCGGCGCTGGCCTCGTCCACCCGCGCCTTGGCCAGTTGCAGCGTCTTGTTGTTGACCAAGGCCTCGGCGATCAGACCGTCCAGCACGGGATCGTCGAACCGCGTCCACCATTTTTGCTCGACGCCCGCGTCGGGGCTGGCGGCCAGCGGCGCGTTCAGATCCGCCATGGGTTTGTCGCCGGTCACCCGCGCCCACAGATTGGGAAGGGAAATGCCGCTGTCTTGCGGGCCGACGGGACTGGTGCAAGAGGCGCTGATCAACGCCAGCGAGATCACAACGATGGAACGGGACCGCTTAAACATGATGGTGAACCTTTTCGGTGCCGGTGAGGCGCTTTTCAACCGCGCGCAGCAGAACATAAAAAACCGGGGTCAGGAAGAGGCCGAAGAACGTCACCCCCAACATGCCCGAGAACACCGCCACGCCCATGGCATGGCGCATCTCGGCGCCGGCCCCGGACGACAGCACCAGGGGCACCACGCCCATGATGAAGGCGAACGAGGTCATCAGGATTGGCCGTAGACGCAAACGG
>CAIYCT010000303.1 GCA_903924765.1 uncultured Rhodospirillaceae bacterium
CTCGTCGATCACGCCGATGATGTCGGTGATTTTGCGGGAGGCGTCCGCGATCTGCTTCATGGCATCGATCGCAGACCCGGCGACCACACCGCCCTGCTCCGCAGCGCCACGGGCATCGCCAGCCATTTTGTTGGCGCGTTGAGCGGTTTCGGCACTGTTGCGCACGGTGGCGCCCAGTTGCTCCATTGAGGCAGCGGTTTCTTCGAGGCTTGACGCCTGCTGTTCGGTGCGCTCCGCAAGATCGGCGCTGCCTGACGACACTTCGGCGGATGCCTGGGAAATCGCCTCCGTGGCCTCGCTGATCTGACCCACGATCTCGCCAAGTTTGGCCGAGGTGGCGTTGACATCGGTCTTCAATTTGTCGAAGGCGCCTTGATACTCTTTGGAAATCCGTTGGTTGAGATCCCCCTCCGCAAGAGCCCCCATCACGCGGGCAATATCGCCGATGGCACCCTGAACGGTATCGGTCAGGCGGTTGATGCCCTCGCTCATGGTCTTGTAGAAGCCGTCCTTGCCGGCCAGATCAATACGCGAGGTGAGGTCGCCCTTGGATACGGCATCAATCAGCGTCGCGATTTCCCGGCCGATGACCTCTTCACGTGCCCGCTGCGCGTCGGCGGCCTTGCGCTCGGCTTCAAGACGCGCCGTTTCTGCTTCATCCATACGCTTCTTCTCGATGGCATTGTCCTTGAACACCTGGACCGCCTGAGCCATCTCGCCGATCTCATCCTTGTCGGCAAGGGCAGGAATTGCGACAGCGAGATCGCCCTTGGCAAGATGGGTCATGGCGCCGGTCATATCTCCGACCGGCCGGGTTATGCTGCGGGCGACAAACCACGCAAAGAGAATGCCGAGCAAGGCAGCGGCCACCGCGATCGATGTCTCCAGCGTCGAGGCGCTGGCAATCGTGCGCTCCATTTCATCGCGGGTGGCGCCGAGTGCGGCATGCTGCGAGTCGGCAGTGGCCCCTGCGAGTTTGGCGAACTCCTTGGCCTTGCCGGACATGTCGCGGTCCATCAGCGCAGAGGCCGCCAAAATTGCCTCTCCCGCCTCCTTGAAGGCGGCCTGATACTTGTCAATGTTGGTGTCGACGTCCTTGGCAAAGCGTTTTTGTTCGGGTGTGCCGAAGCGGTCGGGCAAGGTATCCGTGATTTTGCTGAGGTCGCCGATCATATCGATGATGCCGGTGAAATCCTTTTCGTTCGGCGAGGCGGCAAACTTGACCGCCGAAAGCCGTGTCAGCATCACCTTTTCCATCAGCAGACCAAGATCGCTCGCAAGCTCGAACTCTTTGGCATTTCTGGAGGCGACGATAAGTTGCTCCACCTGCTCGCGCACCAGTTTGCCAAGTGGGTTCATGCCCTCCTCGACCAGTTTGTCGCGCTTTCTCCGCAGATCGACGACCTTGTCGAAATCGGCGCGATACCCTTCAAACAAGGCGATCATCGCCTCCAAGTTGGCCTTGCGCGTGGGGTCCAGCATTTTGTCGTGGGTCACCGTCAGCAGATCGCCCAACTTTTTCTGGGCATCGCGGACGGTGGGGATGAAGGATTCGTCACCGGTATTACCAAACTGACGAACGCCGCGCCGCATTTCGGCTACAAGGCCGTTGATGGTAGCCACCCGCTCGGCATTGTCGGAAATCGTGCTGTAGTGGCCCATGAAGACATCGACACTATCAAAGCCTCGAGCACCAATCACAGCAACCACAGCCAGCAACAGCAGGATTATCAAGAATCCAGCGTAGATGCGGGTTCCAACCTTGAACCGACCTATGAAGATTGCCTTTTCCATCGTCCCCCCCCCCCCTGTGGTACAGTAAACGCTTAAACATATACATCCAGGACGGCCAAAAGAACCAACACGACCCCAGTGATCACATCCAGCAAGAAATCAGAAAGTCGCGGCTTTGCGGCCACGCAAGGAACATTATCACAGGAAACCCCGCCAGATTGATATTTGTCATTGACGCTTTGTCGCAGCGGGATGGGCGGCAGTATCGACTACTACCGCCACGCCGATCGCCCGAACCGCATCGGCACCAGAATTCCATGAGATATCAAAAAATCCGCCCGCCGGAGCTCCGCGATAATCTCCTCGTGCGTCGGGCGATTTCTCGGCAACGGATCACCGCCGTCAAAGCGGACGTCCACACCCTTGCCGGCGACGGGTGACAGGCCGGGCAGGAACAGGGTATTCTCATCTCCGGCGGGCTTGGCTTCTCAACGGCGTTGGTTCGGTGTCAGCAACCAGAACCTACGTGGTTTCAATGAGATGGGTGATGTCCGCCAAACCCGGCGAATAATCCGGGGTGGAAAGCCGTTCCA
>CAIYCT010000304.1 GCA_903924765.1 uncultured Rhodospirillaceae bacterium
GGAAAAAACGTAGAAGTCGGCGTCGAGCGCCTGAACGTCGACGCTGAGGTGCACCACCGCCTGACAGCCGTCCAGCAGCACCGGCACGCCCGCGGCGTGGGCCGCTCCGATGATCTCGGCCGCCGGATTGATGGTGCCCAGCACGTTCGACATGTGGCTGATGGCCACCATCTTCGGCTGCCTTCGCTTTCGCCCCGATTTCACGCCCACGGCAGTGGGGCTTTACATCACCTCGGCCTACTGGTTCACCGCCTCGACTTCGTTCGCCAATCCCGCCGTCACCCTAGCCCGCTGCCTGTCCGACAGCTTCGCCGGGATCAACCCGACCTCGGCCCCCTTGTTCATTGCGGCGCAATTGGCAGGGGCCGTTGCCGCGACCCTGTTCTTCGGCTGGCTGTTCGCTGAAGAGAAACCCTTGTCAGCGGGTCCGCTGTAAATCATCATGAACTGATGCCTTTCTTGAAAAGAATCCTTGTCAGTCCGTGGGTGTGGGCGGTGCTGCTGATCCTGCCGCCGACCCTGGTTCCCGCCATCGACCTTACGGTGTCGTCGTGGTTTTTCGATCCCGCCATCAAGGCCTTTCCGGCGCGAACCCAAACCTGGGCTGAATGGGTGCGCAAGGAATGGCCCTATTACATGTTTTCCCTGGCCGCCGCGGTGCCGCTGATTTGGGCGTATGGCGCGGCGTTCAAGCGGCCGGTGCTGGGTTTGACCAAAATGCCCGCCTTGTTTCTGATCTTGTCGCTGGCTTTGGGACCGGGGCTGGCGGTCAACACCGTGCTTAAAGATCATTGGGGACGACCCCGTCCCACCACCATCAGCCAGTTCGGCGGGTCCTTCGACTACCGTCCGCCGCTGATGCCCGGTGGACCGTGCAACAAGAACTGCGCCTTTCCCTCGGGTCATTCATCTCTGGCGTTTTGGCTGGTGGCCCCCGCCCTTTTGACCCCCGCCCGCTGGCGCAAAAAAGCAGTGACGGCAGGCGTGGTCGCTGGTCTGGCTGTCGGTCTCGTCCGCATCGCCGAAGGCGGACATTTTTTGTCCGACGTTCTTTATGCCGGTCTTATTACTGTGGGTATTACATATATTTTGTATCTGCTTTTGATCACACCATCTATTCCTAGAGTCATTGAACATTCAGACTCATAGCCGTGCAATTTGCTAGGTGATTTGAATTTAATCGTGTAATTCTATTGGTTCGCACTGACCTTGCTAAATAATGCTGGGGCGTTGTGTCACGTCTAAAACGGCGTGGTTTTTTTCTTTTTGACGAGACGTAGAACATGGCATGGAACCGAGATAATCATAGTGGTCGCGGCCGCGAACGTGGACGGCGCGACGATTTTGGCGAGATGGGCGGATACGAGCCCCGGACCCCGCAACGCGGCGCGGCGCCGATGGGCGGCAGCGGCGGCGGCGACTTCAACCGGCAGCAACAGCAAGTCACTCAGGCGAACGTTACGGCGACGGTCAAGTGGTTTAATGGATCGAAGGGCTTCGGCTTCGTTGCTCCCTCGGACGGCACGCCCGACGCCTTTTTGCACATTTCGGCGCTGGAACGCGCTGGGCTGAGCCAGATTGCCGAAGGCACCACCATCGTTTGCGATCTCGGTCAAGGCAATCGCGGCCCGCAAGTTGTGTGGGTCCATGAAGTCGACGCTTCGACGGCCGTTGAAAACCCCTCGTCCGGTCCCCGTGACGGTGGCGGCGCTGGCGCCGGTCCCCGTCGCCCCCCCATGGATCGCGGCCCGGCTCAGACCTACGAAGGCGTGGTCAAGTTCTTCTCTCCCGAGAAGGGTTTTGGCTTCGTCGCCGTGGATGAAGGCGGCAAGGATGTGTTCGTTCACATCAAGGCGCTTGAACGTTCAGGCATCAAGACTTTGGAAACCGGTCAGCGGGTCCGGGTGGTCACCACCCAGGGTCAAAAAGGTCCGCAAGCTGATTCCGTGGATTTGATCTAAATTCGGCTGATCTCAGTCGGATTTTTTTAGTCCGCTTAACGGGTGGTGCTGGGTAACCAGCGCTACCCGTTTTTCGTCCAGCACGTGGGTGTAGATCTCGGTGGTGGCGATGTCGGCGTGCCCCAGCATTTGCTGCACGCTGCGCAAATCCGCGCCATGAGCCAACAAATGGCTGGCGAAGGAGTGGCGCAGCACGTGCGGCGACACCCGCGCGCGTTCGATCCCCGCGTGATCGGCCACCAACGCCAAAATTGTGAACACATTGGCCCTGGTCAGCGGCTTGCCCACATTGCGCCGGGATGGGAACAGCCAGGGATTTTTCAAATCCTGCCGAACGAGTTTCCACTGGGCGATGGCGTCGCGGGCCGGTTCGGACAGTGGCACCATGCGTTCTTTCGATCCTTTGCCGCGCACAATCAGCACCTTGGGATCGCGCGCCACAGCCGACAGCGGCAACCCGGCCAGTTCCGACACCCGCAGACCGGTGGCATAGGCCACCTCCAACAGGGCGCGCGCCATGACGTCGCGCGGCGGTTTCAGATGTTTGGTGGCGTTGATCAGCCGCGACACCTCGTCTTCCGACAATACCCTGGGCAGGGATCGTCCGATTTTGGGCGCGTCAAGCCGGGTGGTTGGATCGTCGTCCCGATCGCCTTCGGCTACCAAGAAGCCAAAGAATTGGCGCAAACACGACAAGCGTCGGCTTTGCGTCCTGGCCGCCATACCTTGATCCGCTTGATGATGCAGCCAAGCGGCCAGATCCTCGCGGGTCGCCTTGAACAAGGACCTTCCTTGGGACTCCAGGTAATCCTGGCACTCCTCCAAGTCGCGGCCATAGGCGGCCAAAGTATTGCGCGCCGCCCCGCGTTCGACCGCCATCATTTCCAGAAAGCGTTCGAACGAGGACATTCGCTTACTTCGCCAGACGGTCGTCCGGCACCGGACGCTCCACCTTGGCCGAGGGTGCGGGGATATCGACCGTCGCCAAGACCACGCCGCCAACGACCACGATGCCGACAATAAGAACGGCTAAAATTACAGCAAGACGCGCCATGACATCCTTCATGATGGAGATTTCAAATAATGTTTGATAATAGACCAACATGACGAACACGCAAACGGATCCTGTGGCCTTGTCCATAAACCGCCCGATCGTGTTGGTGGGACTGATGGGATCGGGCAAAACAAAAATCGGGCGGCGGTTGGCCGCAGCGCTATCTCTGCCCTTTTTCGACAGCGATGCCGAATTCGAAAACGCCGCTGGCTGCACGGTCTCGGACTATTTCACCCAGCACGGCGAGCCCGCCTTCCGCGAGGGCGAGCGCCGCGTGATCGGCCGCTTGTTGGACGGCCCGCCTTGTGTGCTGGCCACCGGAGGCGGCGCTTATCTGGATCAGGAAACCCGCGCCAAGATCAAACAAAAGGCTATCTCCATCTGGTTAAAAGCCGATCTGGATTTACTGGTGCGGAGAACCGCCAATCGCGACCACCGGCCATTGCTGAAGCAGGGTGATCCCCGCCAGATCCTGGCCCAGCTGATCGAGGTTCGGTCTCCCATCTATGCCCAAGCCGACATCCATGTGGATAGCGCCGACGTACCTCCTGATGTTACATTGAACACTGTGGTCGCCGCATTGACCGCCATGCCGAGGACGTTGATGCAAAATACCCCCCTGTTGCTGGATTTGGGTGACCGGTCCTACGCAATCCATATCGACTCCGATTTGTTGGATCGGGCGGGAGAACTGTCGCTGCCGCTGATGACGGGCCAGCGCGCCGTGATCATCACCGACGAAAACGTGGCCCCGCTGTATCTAGACCGGGTCCAGGCGTCGTTCGCCAAGGTCGGCATTCGGACCGAGTCAATAATCGTCGCGCCCGGAGAGGACAGCAAAAGCTTCGCCACGTTGGAACAGGCACTTGACCGTCTGCTGGACGCCAAAGTCGAACGCTCGACCCTGATTGTGGCGTTAGGCGGCGGGGTCATCGGCGATTTGGTTGGGTTCGCCGCCTCGATCTGCCTGCGCGGCCTGGATTTCATCCAAATCCCCACCACCTTGCTGTCACAAGTGGATTCGTCGGTGGGCGGCAAAACCGGCATCAACACCCGACAGGGCAAGAATCTGGTGGGAACGTTTTATCAGCCCCGTCTGGTACTGGCCGACCTGACCGCCCTGAACACGTTGACCCGCCGTCACGTGCTGGCCGGATACGCCGAAGTGGTCAAGTATGGCTGCATCGATGACGAACCGTTTTTTGCCTGGTTGGAACAAAACGCCGTCGCTTTGTTGAACGGCGATCTTGCTCTTCGCGCCCAAGCGGTAAGGCATGCCTGTCTGGCCAAGGCCCGGACCGTGGCCGCCGACGAACGGGAAGGCGGCATCCGCGCCCTGCTCAATCTGGGTCACACGTTCGGCCACGCCTTGGAAGCGGAAACCGGCTTCAGCGATGAATTGCTCCATGGCGAGGCGGTGGCGCTGGGCATGGTCATGGCCTTCGCCCTGTCGGTAGATTTGGGATTGGCGCATCAAGCCGATCTGGATCGCCTGATCGCCCATTTCACGCAGGTGGGCTTGCCAACCGCCTTGCCCCGCAATCGCAACTGGGAGCCCGATCGTCTGATCGATCACATGGCCGGAGACAAAAAAATCAAGGATGGCCGCATCACCTTCGTCCTAGCCAAGGGCATCGGTCACAGCTTCCTGACCCGTGACGTTCCCGCCGACCGCTTACGCGCCCTTCTCACTCGCTTCACGGACCCTCAATGACCGACCTGAACATCAACATGCTGCTGCTGTCCATCGGGTTTATCGTCTTTCTGCTGGTCTGTCTGGCGTTTTTCGGAGCGGCGGAAACCGCACTGACCTCGGCGTCCAAGCCGCTGATGCATACCCTTGAAGCCGAAGGCGACCGCCGCGCCGCCCTAGTCAACCGCCTGTTGGCGCGGCGCGAGCGTCTGTTGGGATCGATCCTGCTGGGCAATACTCTGGTCAATATTCTGGCCACCTCGATGGCGTCCAGCATCGCCATCGGCATGGCTGGCGAAGCAGGCGTAGCCTATGTCACCGCCATCTTGACGGTGGTGGTGCTGGTCTTCGCCGAAATCATGCCCAAGACCTTTGCCATCCGTCACGCCAATCCGGTTGCCTTGGCTATCGCGCCGCTGATGCTGGGCTTCGTGGCAATCTTCGGACCGGCCATTCACGCCATCCACTCCTTCGTCAATCTGTTGTTGCGTCTGATGGGCGCGCAAGCCCCCGAAGCGCAAACCCTGGACGCGTCCATGGCCGAATTGCGCGGCGCCATCGAAGTCCACGCCGCCCCCGACGAAGTGCAGGGTGAACGCCGCATGTTGCGGTCGATCCTGGATTTGAACGATGTGGAAGTGGGCGAAGTGATGACTCACCGCAGCAACGCCGTCACCATGGATTGCGACCAACCACCCGCTCAATTGATCGCCGCCATTTTGGCCAGCCCCTATACCCGCATTCCGCTCTGGCGCGACAAACCCGACAACATCATCGGCGTCATCCACGCCAAGGACATGCTGCGGGCGTTGCACGGAGCTGACGGCAACCCCGACAAGCTGGTGGTGGCCGATCTGGCCTCGGACCCCTGGTTCATTCCGGAATCCACCACCTTGCTGGAACAGCTGGACGCCTTCCAAAAGCGCCACGAGCATTTCGCCTTGGTGGTGGATGAGTACGGCAGCCTAAAGGGTATCGTCACCTTAGAAGACATCATTGAGGAAATCGTTGGCGACATCGTCGATGAGCACGATATCGCCTTGCCGGAGGTGCGGCCGCAAGCGGACGGATCGTACATCATGGGCGGCGCTGTGACGCTGCGCGACTTGAACCGCGACCATGAATGGAAATTGCCCGACGACGACGCCACCACGGTGGCCGGTCTGATCCTTCATGAATCGCGCCAGATCCCGCAGGTTGGCCAGATCTTCCGCTTTCACGGCTTTCAGTTCGAAATCCTGCGCCGCCACCGCAATCAAATCACTTTGGTCAAGGTAGCGCCCATCAACCAGCCTCGTCTGGCGTCGAAGTAGACATGGACAGGGCATGGACGCCACCGGCGATTTCCTCGGCCAGCAGCGCATAGACCATACGGTTGCGTTCGACCTTGGATTTGCCCACAAAGGCGCGGGACACGACGTCTACCTGGAAATGCGTCTCGCCCGTGCCGTGGCCGGGATGGCCCATATGACCGGCATGTTCCGCCGATTGATCCAACACCGACAGACGGGTGGGTTCCAACGCCTCGGTCAATTTGCGTTCTATGCTGTCGCGTATCTTCATTTTTAATCCATTTCTTTTTGGGTCATCGGGACGGGCGGGCCTAACAAAATTCATCATGACGGAAGCCATGCGCGCCTTGCAAGGGCCGATCACAACATCCATTATGACCAGATGAAAAGCGTGAACGATTTCTTCGATTGGCGTCTGCGATTTGGGAACAAAAGCTTCGAGCGGTCCCAAAATCACACCGCCACGCGGTCATGCGATCACCCCGGCTGTTCGTGCGAAGGCGAATATCGCGCCCCGCAAGGCCGCGACAAGCTGGACAGCTATTTCTGGTTCTGCCTGGATCACGTCCGCGATTACAATTCCAAGTGGGACTATTATGCCGGCATGTCCACCCAGCAGATCGAGCAGGAAGTGCGCCGTGACACCACATGGCAACGCCCCACCTGGAAATTGGGCGTAAACGGGTCATCGGGACATGCCGCCCACAAGCTGCGCGACGCTTTCGGCGCGTTCGATCAGGACGATCTGGGCGAGCCCTTGTCCCGCCGTCCCGACCGCCGCCCGCCGGAAGAAATTCAAGCCCTGCGCGCCTTGGATCTTGAAGACCCGCTCAGCGTGGCCGATCTAAAAACCCGGTACAAGGAATTGGTGAAACAGCATCATCCTGACGCCAATGGCGGAGACCCCTTGTCGGAAGAACGATTTAAAACCATAAACACTGCTTACAGAACTTTGCTCGCCTCGTTTGATCAGACCTCTTAAGGACTTTCTTTCATGACTGAATTGACCCAGACGCCTTCGGATCAAGCCCTGACCGCGCCTGACATTGAAGTGGACGTTGCTTCCGTCTTCGGCTTTGACTCGAAACTGAAGGTTCCCGCCTTCTCTAAATCTGAAGCCCATGTTCCCGACCTGGACCCGTCCTACCGCTTTGACCGCGACACCACCTTGGCCATTCTGGCGGGCTTCGCCTTCAATCGCCGGGTGATGGTCCAGGGCTATCACGGCACCGGAAAATCCACCCATATCGAGCAAGTGGCCGCCCGCCTCAACTGGCCCTGCATCCGCATCAATCTGGATTCCCACGTCAGCCGCATCGATCTGGTGGGCAAGGACGCCATCGTCTTGAAGGACGGCCAGCAGGTCACCGAATTCCGCGAAGGCATCCTGCCCTGGGCCTTGCAGCACCCCTGCGCCCTGGTGTTCGACGAATACGACGCTGGCCGTCCCGACGTGATGTTCGTGATCCAGCGGGTTCTGGAAGTGGAAGGCAAATTGACCCTGCTGGACCAAAACCGGGTGATCCGTCCCAATCCCTATTTCCGACTGTTCGCCACCGCCAACACCGTCGGCCTGGGCGACACGTCGGGCCTGTATCACGGCACCCAGCAGATCAATCAAGGCCAGATGGACCGTTGGAGCATCGTTACCACCCTCAACTATCTGGAACACGACACCGAGTGCGCCATCGTCCTGGCCAAGATGCCCAAGTTCGACACGCCTGACGGACGCTTGTCCCTCGACCGTATGGTTTCCATGGCCGATCTGACCCGGCAGGGCTTCATCAACGGCGACATCTCGACGGTGATGAGCCCGCGCACCGTGATCACCTGGGCCGAGAACACCGAAATTTTCGACGATGTCGCCGGGGCTTTCCGACTGACTTTCCTCAACAAGTGCGACGAAGCCGAACGTCCGATCATCGCCGAATATTATCAGCGCTGTTTCGGTAAGGAACTGATCATCCCCAAGGTTCGCGCGGGATTGTAAATCCATGACCGAAGGCCCCGCCTTAACCCCGGAAGACGCCCGCGACCTGTTCAAGCGGTCCACCGCCGCCACGGTCAAAGCCATCGCCGGGCGCGAGGATGTGGAAGTCATTTTCAGCCAAGGCCCCGCCTCGGTCATCGGCAACGAAATCCGTCTGCCGACACCCTCGACTCATCTGACCGATCAGGAAGTGATCCGCATCCGCGGGCTGGCCGACGGCATCGCTTTAAAACTGCGCTATCACACCGAGTCTTTGCACGCACGCCATATGCCGTCCGATCAAACCGCCCGGCGGGTGTGGGACGCGGTCGAACAGGCCCGGGTGGAAGCGTTGGGCATCCGCCATTTGGCCGGGGTTCAGGGCAACATCGAGGCCGCCTTGGACCAGAAGTTTCAAGCCGAGGGCTTGGACCGCGCCGCCTCGAAGGCCGACATGCCGTTATCGGAAGCCATGCGTCTGTTCGCCCGCGAGGCCTTTACCGGTTTGGACTCGCCCCATTCCGCCGACACTGCCTTGACCTTCTGGCGCGACGAGGTTGCCGAAATGGCAGGTCCGACCCTTGAGCGCCTCAAAACCTTTCTCGGCGACGAAGAGGGCTTCGTTCAAGCCCTGACCCAATTGATGGTGGCCATGGAACTGGCCGAACCCGAGGACATGGAATCGTCCTCGTCCCTGGACAGCGAACCGGAAGGCGGTTCCGACTCTGCCGAGCCCGAGGGCGGCGACGACCCCAATGACGGCGGCGGTGAAGGCCAAACCGAAGAGGGCGGCCAGGACAAGATGGAACAGGCCTCGGGCGGGGCCGAGGGCGACGGCGATATGGAAGACGCGCCCGACATGGGCGACGGCGTGACCCTGGGCGGCCAGGGCGCCGAGGAAGCGGGCGGTCCCTCGCCGCGCCAGCGCAACCAATTCAATCCCAAGACCGGGGACGGCGAAAAGCCGTATCAGGCCTACACCACCGAATTCGACGAAGTAAAGTCGGCCCAGGATTTGTGCGACCCGGAAGAGCTGGTCCGTCTGCGCGCCTTGATGGATCAGCAATTGGTCAATCTGCAAGGGGTGGTGGCCAAGTTGGCCAACCGGCTGCAACGCAAATTGATGGCGCAGCAATTGCGGTCGTGGGAGTTCGATCTGGAGGAAGGCATTCTGGATGCGGGTCGTCTGGCCCGCGTGGTCGCCAACCCCACCCAATCCTTGTCGTTCAAGATGGAGCAGGAAACCGACTTCCGCGACACGGTAGTCACCTTGCTGATCGACAATTCCGGCTCAATGCGAGGCCGTCCCATCTCGGTGGCGGCCCTGTCCGCCGACATCCTGGCCCGCACCTTGGAACGCTGCGGCGTCAAGGTCGAGGTGCTGGGCTTCACCACCAAGGCATGGAAAGGCGGGCAAACTCGCGAGAAGTGGCAAGCACAAGGCAAGCCGCCATTGCCCGGACGTTTGAACGATTTGCGCCACATCGTCTACAAATCCGCCGACGCCCCGTGGCGGCGCGCCCGCACCGCCTTGGGACTGATGCTGCGCGAAGGCGTGTTGAAGGAAAACATCGACGGCGAGGCGTTGCTGTGGGCCCATCAACGCCTGATGGCCCGGCCTGAACAACGCCGCATCCTGATGGTCATTTCCGACGGCGCGCCGGTGGATGATTCCACCCTGTCGGCCAATCCCGGCAATTTTCTGGAAAAACACCTGCGCGATGTCATCGACTGGATCGAAACCCGCTCGGCGGTGGAATTGATCGCCATCGGCATCGGCCACGACGTCACCCGCTATTATCGCCGCGCCGTGACCATCGTCGATGCCGAGGAATTGGGCGGCGTCGTCATGCGGCAACTGACGGCCTTGTTCGATGACGATCCCGCCAAATCTTATCATTAATGGCATCAGCGTGGCGCTGCGCCGATCCGAGCGCACCCGCCGCCTGATTCTAAAATTGGACCCGCTGGCCGGGCCAGTGCTGACCATGCCGCCCAAAGCCAGCATCGCCGACGCCAAACTGTTTTTAGAGCGCCACCACGATTGGATAACCACGCGGCTCGCACTGGCACCCGAGCGGGTGCCGTTCACAACCGACGCGCAAATCCCGCTGCTGGGCGTACCCCACCCCATTCGCCATGCCCCCCTGGCTCGCCGAGGAGTATGGCTGGAAGACGGCGCGCTGTTTGTCTCGGGCCGACCCGAGCATGTGCCCCGCCGGGTGGGCGACTTTCTGAAGGCCGAAACCGAGAAACGGGTGCGTCCGCTGGCCTTCGACCTGTCGGCCAAAATCGGCAAGACTCCCACCCGCATCACCGTCCGTTCTTTAAAGAGTCGCTGGGGCAGTTGTTCCAGCGCCCATGATTTATCATTCTCCTGGCGGCTGATCCTGGCCCCCGCCCCTGTTCTGGATTACGTGGTCGCCCATGAAGTGGCCCATATGGCCGAGATGAACCATTCTCCCGCCTTCTGGCTGGTGGTCGGCGAGCTTTACCCCAATTTCAAAGAGCCAAGACGCTGGCTGAAAACCCATGGCGCAGATTTGTTTCGGTATGGGGCGTAAAATCTCGTCATTCCCGCGTAGGCGGGAATCCATTACCCTGCCAACACCATAACGCAATGTCGATACGTTGGATTAGAAGGCGCCCACATTCTAGGCACTTGAAATCAGGACGTATTGTCAATGTTCGCGAGACCTGGGTGATTATTCCGCCAGAAACCGCTGAACGGGGTCAATCTTATCGCCATCCTTGTCCTTATTGTGGCGCTAAGATCATAACTGTGCATATGCCAAACGGTGGTTATGCGCATTTTGAAGGCGGGGAAGGTCTGTCACGAATTAAGCATCCCTGTATGCACCGTGGAGAAGGGATGAACCACCAACGCGATGAGGAAACAAAGGATCTTTTTGAACAATCGAGCAGCGATCAAATCCATTAAAAAATCATAGTTTTTGAAATTAACTCATAATTATATGTCGGCGAAGAGGCGCCATAAAATTGGACCCCCGCCTACGCGGGGGTGACGGGAATAATTATGTCGGACAACAATTGATCACCCCCAAAAACATCTCCCCAAAGCGGTCCAACTTGGCTTGGCCGATGCCGTGGATGTGACTCATTTCGTCCAAGCTGCGCGGCCGGTTGGCGGCAAGCTCGATCAGCGTGCGGTCGGGAAAAATCACATAAGCGGGAACGCCTTGGGCTTGGGCCAGGGACAAACGCAGCTTTTTGAGGGCGGCCAGCAGCGGCTCGTCCTGCGGATTGTGGGCCGGTTTTGATTCCTGCGCGCTTCGGTCCTTTTTGTCGGCCCCCAACGTGTCCGGTCGCAACCGCACCGTCTGTTTTCCGCGTAGGACATGCGACCCAGGTTCTGTCAGCGACCAAGTGCCGTGCTCGCCGATATCCATGTGGATCAGGCCCGCCGCGTAAAGCTGCCGGACGATAGACCGCCATTGGTCGCGCTTGCGGTCCTTGCCGACGCCGAAGGTGGGCAAGGCATTATGACCCCAACGCAAGACCGCCTCGTTGTCCACGCCCAGCAGGATGTTGATCAGATGCTCGGTGCCGAATTTCTGGCCGGTGCGCAAAATCGCCGACATCACCTTTTGCGCGTCGATGGTGCCGTCATAGGCCCCGAGATTGGACTGGCACAGATCGCAATTGCCGCATGGTGGACTGGTCTCGCCGAAATAGGCCAGCAAGGTTTGGCGGCGGCAGGTGGGGGCCTCGCACAAAGACAACAGGGCGTTCAAGCGCTGATGCTCGACCCGCTTCTGCGCATCGGACGCGGCGTTGTCCTCGATCTGCATGCGCCGTAGACGCACGTCGCCCAGTCCATACAAGGTCAATGTGTCGGCGGCCAAGCCGTCCCGTCCGGCGCGACCGATTTCCTGATAATAGGATTCGATGTTTTTCGGCATGTCGGCATGACAAACGAAGCGGACATCCGGCTTGTCGATGCCCATGCCGAACGCGATGGTGGCCGCCATGACCAATCCGTCTTCGCGCTGAAACCGGTCCTGATTGGCTTCGCGCACACGGCCGTCAAGACCGGCGTGATAGGCCAAGCCCTTGTGGCCGTGCTGGTTCAGAGCCTCGGCCAAGGACTCGGTCCCCGCGCGGGAGCTGCAATAGATGATGCCGTTTTGCCCCTTGCGTCCCGCCACGAAATCCAGGATTTGTTTGGTCCCACCCTTTTTAGGACTCATGGCCAGACGCAGATTGGGCCGGTCAAACCCGCCGATGAAGATCTTGGGTGGGCTTGGAAACAGCCGCGCCGCGATGTCCGACCGTGTAGCCTGATCGGCGGTGGCGGTAAAAGCGATGGTCTGCACATTGCCCAAGGCTTGGCGCATCTCGCCCAACGCCAAATATTCGGGACGGAAATCGTGGCCCCATTGCGAAACGCAATGGGCTTCGTCGATGGCCAGGACCTTAACCTGGCACTGGCGCAACAACTCGACCAATTCGCCGCGCGCCAACCGTTCGGGAGCCACGTACAGCAAGCGCAAAGCGCCGTTGCGGATGCCCTCGAACACTCGGCTGGTTTCGTCCGCTTCGTTGCTGGAATTCAGACTGCCCGCATTGATTCCGTTGGCCTGCAATTGCGCCACCTGATCGCGCATCAGGGCGATCAGGGGCGAAACCACCACGGTCAGTCCCGACCGCACCACGGCGGGCAATTGATAGCACAAGGACTTGCCGCTGCCGGTTGGCATCACCGCCAGAACGTCGTCCCCCGCCAACACCGCCCGGATGATGTCGTCCTGCCCGGTGCGAAAGGTGTCGAAGCCAAAGACCGATTGCAATGCATGAAGAGCGTCGTCGAGCACGAAGGGACCCTAAGAATGACCAAAGGATCATACTAGCGGTATTCCCAATTGATCGGAAGCCCACTAGATTTTGTTTCAACCCTTTTTCTGTGCGAACTGGTCGAATGCCTCCACCGCCTGGGCGGCGTACATGACACTGGGACCGGCACCCATATAGATGGCGATCCCCATGGTCTCCATCACTTCCTCACGGGTGGCGCCCTGCTTGACCGCCGCTTCGGCATGAAACGCCACGCAGGCGTCGCAACGGGTGGCAACGCCGATGGCCAGCGCGATCAATTCCTTGGTTTTGGTGTTCAACGCCTTGGTCTGCAAAGCGGCGGCGGCCATGCCGGAGAAGTTTTTCATCACTTCGGGCGCGCCCGTCCTGACTTCTTTGATGGACGGTATCATCGTAGCGGCCAACGCCATCCAATCCTTGTACATGATTACGACCTTCTAAAACGGATGAACTTCCATTATATTAGATATTTCTAAATTATATGTCAATCCATTGCCTTTGTCGTCGGTACGTGGTACGGCTCACGTATGATAAAGCGTTATGCTGATAGACGGACGACTCGTTTTTGTGTCGGCGAACGAGTTAAAGAATTCGAGTCCTTCGAACGGCAGGCTCAGCGTCGTCTCACCTATTTGAATGAGGCAAACCGACTTGTCGATCTGCGCGCGCTTCCATCCAACCAATTCGAAGCGCTGGGTGGGGATCGGAGCAGTCAATACAGCATCAGAATCAACGACCAATGGCGGGTATGCTTTGGCTGGGAGTTGCGCCAGCCCTTGGCCGAAGGGGCGGATATTCTGACCGCCGAAGGTGACGCGATTGATGTCGAGATCGCGGATTATCATTAAGGAGAGCACAATGACCAATCCAATAAACGGACTGCCTCCAATCCACCCAGGCGAATTGCTCGCCGATGAATTGGCCGAAATCGGCCTCAGCGCGCGGGCCTTGGCGCAAAAGCTGAAGGTTCCCCACAATCGGATTTCAAGCATCCTCGCTGGCACCCGATCCGTCAGCGCCGACACCTCGCTTCGACTGGGCCGATTCTTCGGCATGAGCGAAGATTTCTGGCTGCGCCTGCAAACCACCTACGACATCAAGAAAGCCAAGACCGAACTTGGAGAGCGGATCGCTTCCGATGTGACGCCGCTCCACCGCGATGCCGCCGCGTAAGCGGAGATGATGCTCAATCCGAAACGATCATGGTGGTTAGAAATTCGTATTCTGTTCCTTAATTTCGACAATAGGAAGGAACCGCACCCCTATTCTGGGATGCCGCTTAGCCTTACTTCTTACGCTTGATGCGTAGGCAGAATGCCTTCAGCCCATAAGCTGAGGCATAGAGCACGCGCCCATTGCGCAAGCGGATGACAGGGGTATAGACAAGATAATCGTCTTGCATGTTTTGTACTCCTGGGACTTGGCTGTTGCAGAACCCCAGGGGGGAGACGTTCCAATTCGTTCCCTGGCACCGGCCTAACTGCCCCCGTTGTTCTTTCTTGAACCCCACTGGTTGGCGCTAGTGGGGTTCATTTATTCATATCATTCTCCTACTCATCGCTTTCCCCATGGTGGGGATGCTTATTTGAAGATAAATCGTCTGCGGAGACAAAACCGACACCAAGATATTGGTATTGACCCCGACTAATCCGCCTTAGAGCGCCTGTCTTCTCTCGATAATTCAAAGCATTATAGACTTGTTTGGGTTCCGCAGTTACCCCCGCTTTGGCAAGGGAGTCTGGACATCAGAAACAGTCCAGTCTTTGCGCGAAGCGCCTTTGAAAAGCTGAATTACATTGTTAAAAATCGGTCCACTGCGGTTGTTTGTCTCTGATATCAACGAACTTGGTTCGCCGATAATGGCGTAATGGCGTAATGGCGATCGACTGGAATCATCATAAGCAAGCTATCTATGATTCGCGAAAGCTGTTCTTTTTTCACATCAAGATCAGTAATCGTCTGTTTTGCCTGTTCGATTTCGGACAAAATGCGTTTGCGATCAGCTAAAGCTTCTACAAGAGCATTTTCGTAAGAGTCCGTCCGCGAAGTTATCTAGGAATTTCTGTGCC
>CAIYCT010000305.1 GCA_903924765.1 uncultured Rhodospirillaceae bacterium
ATCTTGCCTAACCTGCTCTCCGATTAGAATTTCCAACTTTGATTGTTTATCGAGGATCAGCTTGGGCGAGTCTGAAACCTATTCCTTATCGCGGGTTGAAAGCGCCATCCGCACCCTGTCCGATGCGGTGGACCGCTTGGAAGCGGCGGCGGCGACCCGAGTCTCCACCGGCGATCTGCTGCTGGCGGGCGAACTGCGCGACGTGCGCGATCAATGCGCCAAGCACGAAGACGCCAATCGGGTGGTCGGGGCGCGCCTGGACGGCGCCATCGAACGGCTGCGCGCCGTTTTGGAACAATAGACATGCCCGCTATCACCCTGACCATCAGCGGTCGTCTGTACGAAGTGGTCTGCGAAGACGATCAAGTGGATCATGTGCGTCGTTTGGCTGAACAGTTGGACCAGCGGGCGCAAGACTTGCTGGCCAATTTGGGACCGCAGCCCGAGGCGCGGGTGCTGTTGATGATCGCCTTGACCCTGGCCGATGAGCTGGGCGAGCTGAAAGCGGCCAAGGTTCAGACCCAGGCGGGACTGGGAGCAATCTCCGACACCGAGGAAACCCTGACGCAAACCGTGCTCGACTTGGCCAGCCGCATCGAATCCATTGCGCAACGCCTGGAGAGGTCCTAGTGTTGTCAGTGGAAGCGGTTCGCTGTGGGGCTCGTCAGGTTGCCAATGTCCCTGGGGCCAATATCGATCCTCTTGGGGGCTGTCTCTGGCGCGATCCTGGTTGCGTTATATGGCCACCCACCTGCTCTGCAGGCCACAAGAGGACTTGCAATAACCAACGGCTTTCGCGGCTCCGCTTCCACCTCTTCCATGTCGCCCCGTTATGACCCTCGACCACGATAAAATTGAAGCGCGTTTACAGGCCAAGGCGGCGCGGAAAGCCTTGGGCGACGATTTCACCGCTCGGGGGACGGCGCTCGATTTGGCCAAATGGGCCGAGACCTTGCACGAACTGGCTGGCGGCGGCTCCATCGCCGGTTATTACCCCAAGGGCAGCGAAATCGATATCCGGCCGTTGTTGGACCGGTTGCGCCATCTGGGCAGTCCCATTTGCCTGCCGGTGATGATTGGACCGGAACAGCCGATGATCTTCCGGCTGTGGCAAACCGACCTCGCCTTGCAGCCCGGTCCGTTCGGCATCAAGGAGCCGGGGCCTCAGGCGGAAAGCGTCCGTCCGAGCCTGGTATTGTGCCCCCTGTTGGCGTTCGACCGCCACGGCTGGAGATTGGGCTATGGCGGCGGATATTACGATCGCACCCTTGATTCCTTAATCGGGGAACCCCAGGTCTTGGTGGCGGGTGTCGCCTATGCCGCTCAGGAAGTCGCCCATGTTCCACACGAATCCCACGATCACGCCATGAAGATCGTGGTCACCGAAACGGAAATCATTCGACCATGAGGGTTTTGTTTTTGGGCGATATCCTGGGGCGATCCGGTCGTGACGCGGTGGTCGCCCGTTTGCCTGCTTTGCGCACCTCTTTATCCCTGGATTTCGTCGTCGCCAATGGCGAGAACGCCGCCCACGGCTTCGGCATCACCGCCAAGATTTGCGGTGAGTTGTTCGAGTCCGGGGTGGATGCCATCACCTTGGGCAACCACGCTTGGGACCAGCGCGAGATCATCGGCCATATCGATCAAGAACCCAGGCTGCTGCGTCCGCTGAATTATCCGCCCGGCACACCGGGGCGCGGGGCGGGAATCTTCACCCTGGCCCGAGGCCGCAAAATCCTGGTGATCCAAGTGATGGGGCGGTTGTTCATGGACGCGCTGGACGATCCGTTCGCGGCGCTGGAGAAGGAATTCGCCCGCACCCGCCTGGGGCCGGGTGGCGTTGACGCCATCATCGTCGACATTCACGCCGAAGCCAGCAGCGAGAAAATGTCCATCGGCCATTTCTGCGACGGACGCGCCAGCGCGGTGTTTGGCTCGCACACCCATGTGCCCACCGCCGACGCGCAAATCCTGCCCAAGGGCACCGCCTATCAATCGGACGCGGGCATGTGCGGCGATTATGATTCAGTCATCGGCATGCAAAAAGACGGCGCGGTCGCCCGCTATGTGCGCAAAATGCCCGGCGAACGCCTGACCCCCGCCGAGGGCGAGGCCACCGTTTGCGGCGTAATCGTCGAAACCGACGACCGCACCGGCCTGGCCATCCGCGTCGCTTCCCTCCGCCAAGGCCCGCGCTTGGCCGAGACTTTGCCGACGCTGTAGGAGGCACCCCTCGTAATTCCGGTCGGAAGAGTTTACCCCCCAAACCCCAAAAGCCCCCTTGCTCATCAGGGGGGAAACTTGCCATAGTCTGCGCTTGTTTGGAATTTGTTGGGTTAAGGGGCTATGGCTGGTCATTCGCAGTTTAAGAACATCATGCATCGCAAAGGCGCTCAGGACGCCAAGCGGGCCAAGGTTTTCACCAAGATTATTCGGGAATTGACGGTTTCCGCCCGCTCGGGACTGCCGGACCCGGCGACCAATCCGCGTCTGCGGGCGGCGGTCATGGCGGCCAGGGCGAACAACATGCCCCGCGACACCATCGAGCGGGCTATCAAGCGCGGCGCGGGCGGTGAGGACGGCGCGAACTACGAAGAAGTGCGTTACGAGGGCTACGGTCCCGGCTCGGTGGCGATCATCGTCGAGGCCTTGACCGACAACCGCAACCGCACCGCCTCGGAAGTGCGCACGGCATTTGCCAAGAACGGCGGGGCGTTGGGCGAAACCAATTCGGTGTCGTTCATGTTCGACCGCATCGGCGCCATCCATTTTCCCGCTTCCGTGGGCACCGCCGACGCGGTGTTCGAGGCGGCCTTGGACGCCGGGGCCGACAATGTGGACTCGTCCGAGGACGGCCATGAGATCAGCACCAGCCCGGACGATTTGGGCGCAGTGCGCGAAGCCTTGGAAGCCAAATTCGGCGCGCCCGAATATGCCCGGCTGGATTGGCGGCCCCAGACCTTGGTGCCGGTGACCTCGGAAGACACGGCCAAGACCTTGATGAAGCTGTTGGAAGCGCTGGAAGACGATGACGACGTCCAGCGGGTTCAAGCCAATTTCGAAATCCCCGACGACATCATGGAGCGTCTTAGCCAGTGATAGGTGGCGCGTCCTCGCGACAGATCAAGATCCTCGGCTTGGACCCCGGCTTGCGGCGAACCGGCTGGGGCGTGATCCAGGTGGACGGCAATGCGTTGAAATTCGTAGCGGCGGGGACGGTGTGTTCGGACGATGCGCTGGATTTGGCCCAGCGTCTGGCGCAATTGCATCGCGGGGTGCTTGAGGTGATCAAGGTTTGGACACCCGCCACGGCGGCGGTGGAAGAGACGTTTGTGAACAAAAACCCGCTTTCGACCTTGAAGCTGGGGCAGGCGCGCGGGGCGGTTATGCTGGCGGCGGCCTTGTCCGACCTGCCGGTGGCGGAATATACGCCCAACGCGGTCAAGAAGGCGGTGGTCGGGTCCGGCCATGCGGCCAAGGAGCAGGTGGAAATGATGGTGCGCACGTTATTAGGCGGGGTGAAAGTCCAAGGCGCAGATGCCTCCGACGCCTTGGCGGTGGCTATTTGTCACGCCCATCATCGCGGCACCGCCCAGCGCGTTTTGACCAGTGTGCGCTCATGATCGCTCTGCTCAAAGGCCTGGTGGAGCAAGTGGGCGAGGATTGGGCCATCATCGATGTGGGCGGCGTCGGCTATTTGGTGTCGTGTTCGTCCCGCACCTTGGCGCGGCTGGGGCAGGGCGGCGCGGTCAAGCTGCATGTGGACACTTGGGTGCGCGAAGACGCCATTTTGCTGTACGGTTTTATTGAAACCGCCGAGCGGGATTGGTTCCGGTTGCTGACCACCGTGCAAGGGGTGGGGGCCAAGGTGGGGTTGGCTTTGCTGTCGGTGGCCGCGCCCGATCAGATTTTGCGGGCCATCGCCGCTCAGGATAAGACGGTGCTGACCCAGGCCTCGGGCGTGGGGCCAAAGCTTGCGCAACGCATTCTATCCGAGCTTAAGGACAAGGTGGGCGGCGTGGCCTTGGGGGCTGGAGCGGTTGCCGCCGCCTCTGCACCCATAAGCGCTAATGCGGGGTTGGAGGATGCGGTCTCGGCCCTGGTCAATCTGGGCTATCGCCGACTGGACGCATTCGAGGCAGCGGGCGCGGTTCTGGCCGAACTGGGCGAGGGGGCCTCTGAAACCCAGATAATCCGGGCGGCGCTGAAACGCCTGGGCAAGGATCTGACCAAATGAGAGAAGACCGCCTCGTCTCGCCTCAATCCGCCAGCGGCGAACAGGATTCCAGCCTGCGCCCGCAGACCCTGGGCGATTTTATCGGCCAAGCGGCGGTGCGGGAAAATCTGAAAGTCTTCATCGAAGCGGCCAAGTCGCGGGCCGAGGCCATGGACCATGTGCTGTTCTTTGGTCCGCCCGGTTTGGGCAAGACCACCCTGGCGCAGATCGTGGCGCGCGAATTGGGGGTGGGATTTCGCGCCACCTCGGGGCCGGTGATCGCCAAGGCGGGGGATTTGGCGGCGGTTTTGACCAATTTGGAAGAGCGCGATGTTTTGTTCATCGACGAAATCCATCGCCTTAATCCTGCCATAGAAGAAGTGCTTTATCCGGCCATGGAGGATTTTCAGCTCGATCTTATCATCGGCGAAGGCCCTGCTGCCCGTTCGGTGCGCATCGGTCTGCCGCCCTTTACCCTGGTGGGGGCTACCACCCGGTCCGGCCTGTTGACAACGCCGCTCCGGGAACGGTTCGGCATTCCCTGCCGGATGAATTTCTATACTCCCGACGAACTGGAATCCATCGTGGCGCGCGGCGCGCGGGTGCTGGGCTTCGACTTGACCGCCGACGGCGCCGCCGAAATCGCCAGACGGGCCAGGGGCACTCCCCGCGTGGCCGGTCGGCTGCTGCGTCGGGTGCGCGACTTCGCGCTGGTGGCCGGACAAAACACGGTCAACGCCGCCATCGCCGACGCGGCGCTGTTGCGGTTGGAAGTGGATCATTTGGGTCTGGATTCCATGGATCGGCGCTATATGCGCTGCATCATCGACAATTACGGCGGTGGACCGGTGGGCGTCGAGACCTTGGCGGCGGCTTTGTCCGAGGCGCGCGATACCCTTGAAGAAGTGGTCGAGCCCTATCTGTTGCAACAAGGATTGATCCAGCGCACGCCGCGCGGCCGCATGGTGTCGTCGCAGGGCTTCAAGCATCTGGGATTGACCCCGCCCAAGACGGTGCTGGCGCAACTGGATTTGCTGGCTTTGGACGAGGATGAGCCATGATTATCCATCATTGGCCCGTCCGGGTGTATTGGGAAGACACCGACGCGGGCGGCATCGTCTATCACTCGGTCTATTTGAACTTCGCCGAACGGGCGCGAACCGAATTCGTGCGCGACCTTGGGCTAAGCCAGCATGAACTGGCCGATGGCGGCAAGGGCTTTGCCTTCGCCGTGTCCCGGTTGGAAGTGGATTACAAAAAATCGGCGCGCTTGGATGATATGCTTGAGGTGGTAACCCGCCTGATCGAAGTCAATGGCGCGTCGGCACGGTTCGATCAGCGAATCACCCGCGACGGCGAGGACTTGGTGAAATTGAATGTGCGCTTGGGGTTCGTCGCACTTGACGGCGGACGGCCTTCCCGGCTACCCCAGCATTTACGGCAACGATTGAATGATCGATTGGAAGAAAGGTAGGGGCAGTATGGATCCGGTACAAACGGCGCAGATGGCAGGGACAGTGGCGGCAACCCACGATTTATCGATGATTGCCTTGTTCATGCGGGCGGACATCATCGTCAAGTTCGTGATGATCGCGCTGATGTTGGCGTCGGTGTGGTGTTGGGCCATCATCATCGACAAGATCATGCGCATCCGCCAACTGTACGCCCGCGCCGAACAATTCGAGGAATCCTTTTGGTCCGGCGGGTCGCTGGAAGAATTGTACGACCGCATCGGCGCACGTCCCCTTGACCCCATGTCGGCCATCTTCGTCGCCGCCATGCGCGAATGGCGACGCTCGGCCGCCAAGGGCCTGTCCGACAAGGAACAAGTGCGCGCCAGTCTGGCCCAACGCATCGACCGGGTCATGCACGTCACCCTGGGCCGCGAGATGGAAGCGTTGGAGCGGCATCTGGGCGTGCTGGCCTCCACCGGCTCGACCGCGCCGTTCATCGGCCTGTTCGGCACCGTTTGGGGCATCATGAACAGCTTCGAATCCATCGCAGCCACCAAGAACACCTCGCTGGCCGTGGTCGCCCCCGGCATCGCCGAGGCGCTGTTCGCCACCGCCTTAGGGTTGGTCGCCGCCATCCCGGCGGTGATCGCCTACAACAAGATTTCCAACGATTTGGACCGCTATTCCAAGCGTCTCGAAAACTTCTCGGGCGAATTCGGCGCCATCTTGTCCCGTCAGCTTGAGGAGAAGGTCTAATGGCCATGTCCATGGGGTCTCGGGGCGGGCGCGGCAAGCGGTTCCGTCCCGTTGCCGAAATCAACGTCACGCCCATGGTGGACGTGATGCTGGTGCTGTTGGTGATCTTCATGATCACCGCGCCTTTGATGACCTCGGGCGTGCAGGTGGATTTGCCCAAATCCGACGCTCAGCCGATCAAGGGCGACGATCAGCCCATCGCCATCTCCATCGACGGCCAGGGCAAGCTGTATATCCAGGAAACCGAAATCGCCCGCGACGATTTGGTGCCCAAGCTGAAGGCCATCATGGGCCAGAAGCCGGAAACCCGCATCTTCATCCGCGCCGACAAGGGCATCGAATACGGCAAGGTCATGGAGGTCATGGGATTGCTGGGGTCAGCCGGGTTCGACAAGGTGGCCTTGGTGACTGAAATCAAAGGTGGAGCGCCGTCGGTGCCTGCAAAGCCGGCGCGGTAATCTTTCATGCGTAAAGAGTGTTTTCTTTATTCGGTGATTTTGCACGTCGTCGTGGCGTTGCTGTCGATTGTCGGCTTGCCTCTGTTTCTGACCGAGCCGCCCATCGAGGAGCAACCCATCGTCGTGGACATCGTGCCCATTGGGGAAAAGACCAACCCGCCGCCCAAGCAGGCCGACCAGCCGCAACCCGAACCGCCCAAGCCCGAGGAAAAACCCGTCGAGGCCGCCAAACCGCCGCCGCCGCCCAAACCCGAGCCTGCGCCCACGCCACCGCCGCCACCCCCTCCGCCTCCGCCGCCCAAGCCGCCCGAACCCACGCCCGCGCCGCCGCCGCCCAAGCCTGAGCCGAAACCCGAACCCAAGCCGGAACCGCCTAAGCCTGTCCCTGAGCCGCCCAAACCGCAGCCTAAGCCCAAGCCGGTGGACGATTTGGCTTCGCTGCTGAAATCGGTGGACAAGGTCAAGCCCAAGCCCAAATCCGACGAGACATCCAAGGACAAGTCCAAGGATTCGCTTGACGATTTGCTCAAGGCCGCCGATCAGGCCAAACCGGCGGACAAGGGCACTCAGCCCAAGCCGCAAAACGTCCGCGGGTCGACCTCGAACAATCCCAACGAGCCGGTCTCCATGACCGAGAAGGACATGATCATGGCGCAGATCATTCCCCACTGGAATGTGCCCGCCGGGGCCAAGGACGCCGCCAATCTGATTATCTCGATCCGGATCGAAATCGCCCAGGACGGGACGGTGACCAAGGCGGAAGTGGTCGATACCTTCCGCTACAACACCGATTCGTTTTTCAAGGCCGCCGCCGACACCGCCCGCCGCGCCGCGCAACTGAGCAGCCCGCTGAAATATCCGCCCAACAAATACGATCAGTTCAAGGAAATGACCTTGCGTTTCAACCCCAAAGACGCGTTATAGCTCATGCAGAGCCTCAACCTGAAAGCAACGGTGAGATCATGAAACCTTTCATTGGATGGATTTTTGCGTGCCTGGTTGTGCTGGGCTTGGCTGCTGACCCGGCGCGGGCCGAATTGGTGATCGACATCACGCGCGGTGTGTCGCAACCCATTCCCATCGCGGTGCCGGAATTGTTCGGAGGCTCGGACAAGGACGCGCAAATGGGCCGCGACGTCGCCCGCGTGGTGGCCGCCGATCTGGAGCGGTCGGGGCTGTTCGCGCCCATCGACAGCCGCGCTTTCATTCAAACCACGGCCTCGTTGCAGTCCGCGCCGCGCTACGCCGATTGGCGGCAGATCAACGCCCAAGGCTTGGTCAGCGGCAAGGCGGAGTTTCAGCCTGACGGCAGGCTGCGGGTGGAGTTCCGCCTGTTCGACGTCTATGCCGAGACGCAAATGGTGGGCGAGGCCTATACCACCAATCCGACGGGCTGGCGGCGCATCTCGCACATAATCGCCGATCAGATCTATAAGCGCCTGACCGGCGAGGAAGGCTATTTCGACACCCAAATCGTCTACGTGGCCGAGGACGGGCCGCAAACCAAGCGCCGCAAGCGTCTGGCCATCATGGACCAAGACGGCGAGAACCATCGCTTCTTGACCAACGGCAACGATTTGGTGCTGACGCCCCGGTTCTCGCCCACGGCGCGCGAACTGACCTATATGTCGTATGAGAAGAACAATCCGCGGGTTTGGATCTATCAGATCGATACCGGACGGCGGGAATTGCTGGGCGATTTCCCCGGCATGACCTTCGCGCCCCGCTTCTCGCCCGACGGCAACAGGGTGATCCTGTCCCAGGCCATCAACGGCGTCACCAACATCTACGAGATGAACCTGCTGACCCGGCAAAAGCGCCGCCTGACCGACAGCCCGTTCATCGATACCTCGCCCAGCTATTCGCCCGATTCCAGCAAGATCGTGTTCAACTCCGACCGGGGCGGCGCGCAACAGATTTATGTGATGAACGCCGACGGATCGGGCGTCAACCGCATCTCGTTCGGCGACGGGCGCTATGCCACGCCGGTGTGGTCGCCGCGCGGCGATTTGATCGCCTTCACCAAGTTCAAGGGCGGCGAGTTCTATATCGGCGTCATGCATCCCGACGGCAGCGGCGAGCGGCAACTGGCCAAGGGCTGGCTGGTGGAAGGCCCCACCTGGGCTCCCAATGGCCGCGTGCTGTCGTTCTGGCGCGAAACGCCGTCCGATTCCCATAATCGCGGCACGTCCAAACTCTATACCATCGACTTGACCGGCAGTAACGAGCGGCAAGTGATCACTCCGGTGGATGGCTCGGACCCGGCGTGGTCGCCGCTGGTGCCGTAATCGGCTCGCGCCGTAAAATCTTAAATAACTCTTTTCGTCTGATCGGGTATTCCCTGGTGTTGCAATGCGGCAACACCAGGGAAGACATTTGTTTAAATTAGGGATTTTAGTCTCGTCGTGATTTTATTTGAGAACGCTCCGGCAGGAGAATGTTGATTACTAAGCAAGATTAATGATTAGTATTGTGAATGCATTGCGAAGTTTTGATTATCTTAGTATGTAATTGAAACATTATATTTAGTAGATATTTCAAGATTGCCTTGCAAGAGTGCGTAATGTCCGTGTTGATGACTTAATCCCGCAGGGACGTGTGCATAATGGGTTAGCTGGTTGTTCACTATATATTGGAAAAAACACGCATTATTGCCAAGGGGTAGGGATGGGGGCAGGTCTGTAACCCCCCTTGATTTGGTAAAACCGTCTTAGTATAGTCCGCCGCGATTAGGATTTATCCCGTTGATTGCAATCTTTGTTGATTGCTGTTGGCGGTAGGTAGCTTGGGCCCTTAATCGGGCCCGTCCGCGTCCCCTAGGTCCAATTTTCTTTAACGGTTTTCCATCCATTGGGAGTCCCATGATATGAAACTGCGTTACCTGAGCATGTTTGCCGCCGTCGCCCTTCTCGCCGCTTGCGAATCCACCCCTGAGAACAAGGCCACCACCGGTGGCGGTGGCGCCACCAGCCAAGCGACTCCTCCCCGGTCCTCTACCATGAGCGAAATCGCCGCTGGTTCGGTTGAAGACTTCTTGAAGAACGTCGGCGACCGCGTGTTCTTCGACTTCGACAAGTCTGTTGTGACCGACGAAGGCAAGGCCACTTTGGACAAGCAAGTCGCTTGGCTGAAGAAGTATCCCCAATGGGCCATCACCATCGAAGGCCATTGCGACGAACGCGGCACCCGCGAATACAACTTGGCCTTGGGCGAACGTCGCGCCAACGCCGTCAAGAAGTATTTGGCTGGCGCCGGCATCGCCGACAGCCGTCTGAAGACCATCTCCTACGGCAAGGAACGTCCCGCCGTTCAAGGTTCGAACGATGCCGCTTGGGCACAGAACCGTCGTGGCGTGACCGTCCTGGGCCAATAATTCGGTCTAGGTTGATCATTCGGTAGCAATACCGGTTTCGGGGCACCCGTCGGGAAACTGGCGGGTGCCTTGTTTTTGTCCAAATGACAGAGTATGTGTTCGGGTAGTCCTTCCCTAAAGCTTGCGAGGTTTTCGTGCGTGTTCTGATCGTCGCCCTGCTTTTGGTTTTCACCGCATTTCAGGCCCAGGCCCAAACCTCGGACAGCCGTGGCTTGTATGACCGCATCGACCGCTTGGAGCGGGACTTGCAGACCCTGCAATCCCAATTGGCGCGCGGCGGCACATCGGCGCTGGTGGTGACTTCGCCCGCTGTCGGCAACGGCGCTGGCGGGGGCAACGGCGCTCGTGTGTCCAACGGCCTGAGCGATCGGTTGGACGATCTGGAAGATCAATTGCGCCAATTGACCGGCAAGATGGAAGAGGCGACCTATAAGGCCAATCAAGCCAATTCCAAATTGGAGCGTCTCCAAGCCGACATCGAACTGCGCTTCAAGGAAATCAACGATCAGCTGCATCCTCCGCAGGCCGCCGCGCCGGAAGCGCCCGCCGCGCCGGAAGCGCCCGCTTTGGCCGCTGGCGGCAAGAAACAACCCACTCCGCCCAACAATTCCGCCGAGAATGTGGGGCTGGCTCCTGGCCCGCAAGTGCTGGGCACTATTTCCGATAAGGATCTGAAGAAAGCCGCCGCCGCTCCGGCGCCTGCCGCAACCAAAGACGCGCCAAAAGATCCCAAGGCCGCCTACGACGCCGCCTATGCCCTGTATCAAAGCAACGATTTCGCAGGCTCGGGCGAGGCGTTCAAAGCGTTCCTGGCCAAATATCCCGAGCATCAACTGGCCCCCAGCGCCATTTATTGGGTGGGGGAATCCTCGTTCGCCCAGAAAGATTACAAAGCCGCGCTGGTGACCTTCGCCGATGGCTACAAGAAGTTCCCCAATTCCACCAAAGCCCCTGATTTGCTGTTCAAGATGGGGCAATCCTTCGCGCAGGTGGGCATGGCCAAGGAAGCGTGCAGTTCGTACAAACGTCTGTTCGACGTGCACAAGGACATGCCTGATCGCTTGCGCAAGGCGGCGGCGACGGAAAAGGCCAAGCTGGGCTGCTGATGCTTAGATTTCTAGGACTCCTGTTCACTCTCGTCATCCTGGCGGCCATGGCCGTTGCGGGCGGGGCGCTGTATATGTTTTGGCATTATGGCCGGGGTCTGCCCGATTACCATCAGCTGGCCCATTACGAGCCGCCCATCACCACCCGCGTCTATGGCGGCGATGGCCGTTTGGTGGCGGAATACGCCAAGGAAAAGCGCATCTTCGTGCCGCTGGACGCCATTCCCCAGCGGGTCAAGGACGCCTTTCTGTCCGCCGAGGACAAGGGCTTCTATTCCCATCCCGGCGTCGATATTACCGGCATCATCCGCGCGGTGGTGATCAATCTGCGCAATAAGGGGCTGGGGGCCGAGCGCCGCCCGGTGGGGGCCTCGACCATCACCCAACAGGTGGCCAAGAATTTCCTGCTGACCAACGAGGTGTCGTTGGAGCGCAAAGTCAAGGAAGCCATCCTGGCCTTTCGCATCGAACGAGCCTTCAACAAAGATCATATCCTTGAGCTTTACTTGAACGAAATCTATCTGGGCGGGGGCAATTACGGCATCGCCGCCGCCGCGTTGGGTTATTTCGACAAAAGCCTGGAAGATTTGACGGTGGGCGAGGTGGCGTTCCTGGCGGCTCTGCCCAAGGCGCCCAACAATTACAATCCCCGCATTCATGCCCAAGCCGCCAAGGATCGCCGCGATTGGGTGGCGGGGCGCATGTTGGAAGACGGCAAGATCACTCAGGAAGAGTACGATCAAGCCATCTCGCAGCCGGTCACCCTGCGCAGCCGCGACGAAGCCCAAACCATTACCGGGGCGGATTATTTCGCCGAGGATATTCGCCGCGACCTGGCCTCGCGCTATGGCGAGGAAGCGTTGTACAAAGGCGGTCTGGTGGTGCGCTCGACGGTGGATGCGGGGTTGCAGGATCTGGCGTCTCGTACTTTGCGCGCCGGATTGCTGGCCTATGACCGCCGTCATGGCTGGCGCGGTTCGGTGACTCATTTGACCTCCGGCCCCGATTGGCAACGCCGGTTGGCGGCGGTGCCGTTCCCCGCTGGCGGCGAGCCGTGGCGCTTGGCGGCGGTGGTCAACGAAAACGATCAAGGGGCCATGCTGGGCTTTGCCGATGGGTCCTCGGGGACCATTCCGTGGTCGGAACTGAAATGGGCCAAGCCCGCGCTGCCCCATCAGCATTTCGGCCCGCCGCCGCACAAGACGTCGGACGTGGTGGCTATCGGCGACGTGGTCCTGGTGGAAGCGGTGGCTAAGTCCGAGGACAATCACCCCTATCCGCAAGGCACCTACGCCCTGCGGCAAGTGCCGAAGATCGACGGAGCTTTGGTGGCCATGGACCCCCACACGGGGCGCGTGCTGGCCATGGTGGGCGGCTGGTCTTACACCAAAAGCCAATTCAACCGCGCCACCCAGGCCTTGCGCCAACCGGGCTCGTCGTTCAAGCCGTTCGTCTATCTGACCGCGCTGCAACAGGGCTACACGCCGTCCTCGCTGATTTTGGACGCCCCCATCGCCATTTCGCAAGGCCCCGGCCTGCCGATGTGGCGGCCCAAGAATTACGAGGAATCGTTCCTGGGCGCGGCCACCATGCGCGTCGGCATCGAGAAATCCCGCAATCTGATGACCGTGCGGCTGGCCCAAGCCATCGGCATGCCGTCCATTGTGGATACCGCCGTCAAGTTCGGCATCTACGACACCTTGCCCGCCGAATATTCCATGGCGCTGGGGGCGGGCGAAACCTCGGTCATCCGCATGACCGCCGCCTATGCCATGCTGGTCAATGGCGGCAAGCAGATCACGCCGACCCTGATCGATCGCATCCAAGACCGCCAGGGCCACACCATCTTCATTCACGACAAGCGCTATTGCGACGGCTGTTGGACCGAGCAATACACCAACCAGAACATGCCCAAACTGCCCGATATCCGCGAGCGGCTGGTGGACGCGCCCTCGGCCTATCAGATGGTGCATATCCTTGAGGGCGTGGTCGAACGCGGCACGGGCCGCACGGTGGCCGCCGTGGGCAAGCCGCTGGCGGGCAAGACCGGCACCTCCAACGACAGCTTCGACACCTGGTTCGTGGGCTTCGCGCCCGATTTGGCGGTGGGGGTTTTCGTCGGCTTCGACGAGCCGCAATCCATGGGCGAGAAGGAAACCGGCGGCATCGTTGCCGCGCCGGTGTTCCGCGACTTCATGATGGAGGCGTTGAAGAACACTCCGCCCAAGCCGTTCCGGGTGCCGCCCGGCATCAAAATGGTGCGGGTGGACCTGAACAGCGGAAAACCGGCCATGCCGGGCGATGCGCGCCCCATCTGGGAGGCGTTCAAGACCGACGACCGCATGCCCAGCGATGAGGAAAACGTGTTGCAAGGCGACGCGGTCAATGACGGCTTCTCGATCACGCCGCTGCCCGAGCAGGGGGAGTCCCCCCAAGGCGACAAGCTGCCGCCCCAGCCCCAGCCGTCGGCGGGGGACTTGTATTAGAACGACAGCGACTCACTTATAGTTATCGTCATCACCGGGCTTGCCCCACTGGTGTCCGGTTTAAATTTGTGGACAAGTCGCACGGTGTTGATTCTACTCG
>CAIYCT010000306.1 GCA_903924765.1 uncultured Rhodospirillaceae bacterium
CGATGTATCGATATCCAAATTCCGAGGCCGAACCGCTAACACGAGAAATTGTTGAAAAGGCTATCGCTGATGCCGAACTTTTCTTGAGCAGGGCAAAACAGCTCATTGCATCTGCAACGAGCGATGGTGGTGACGGGACTGGCGGCGGAGCATCAGGCGGCCCTCCGCCAAAGAATCGAGGTATGAGTGGACCGGCGTAGCTTCCCATGCCCGCCAACATTCTCAACCTTCCCGTCTATCACGTCACACACGGTGACCAGGACGACCACGACTACCACATCAAAGCCGAGGTCAAAGCTCCACTGACCGCGTGCGTGCATTGCCGGTCCGACAGCATCGTCGGATTTGGTCGCCGCGAGCAACTGGTTCGCGATTTGCCCAGCCACGGCAAGCGCGTCGGGCTCTACGTCGATACCCGTCGTTTCCGCTGCCGGGCCTGCTCCAAAACCTTCTATGAACCTCTGCCGGCGGTGGATGCCCGGCGGCCGATGACATCTCGCCTGATCGAATGGATCGGCAAGCAGGCCATCAAGCGCACCTTTGCCAGCATTGCGGATGAGGTCGGCATCGACGAAAAATCTGTTCGCTCGATCTTCCGCGATTACATCAATGAACTGGAAAAGACGATCCGCTTTGAAACACCGAAGTGGATGGGGATCGACGAAATACATCTCGTGCGGCCGCGCGGCGTCATTGCCAATATCCAGAACAACACCATCGTCGAACTGTTGCCGAACCGGAATAAGGAAACCATCCTAAAGTATCTGTCCGGCCTGGAAGGTCATCAACAGGTGCAATACGTGGCGATGGACATGTGGATGCCCTACAAGGATGCCGTCGAAGCCGTCATGCCCCAGGCACGCATCGTGATCGACAAGTTTCATGTCCTGAAGATGGCTAACGAGGCCTTCGAGAAGGTCAGGAAAAGCTACCGGGAATCGCTAACGCCCAAGCAGCGCCGCGGCCTCATGCACGATCGGTTCGTGATGCTGAAGCGTGAGCATGACCTGACCGACGAGGAAGCGCTCAAGCTATCCGGTTGGCTGAACAATTATCCCGAACTGGGGTTGGCTTATCGGCTCAAGGAAGACTTCTTCAAAATCTACGACGCCAAGACGCCCAAAGAGGCCTTGGTGCGGTTTGCGGCCTGGGATAGGGCTGTCACTCCTGACGTCAGGGATGCCTTCTCTGACCTGATCCGTGCCTGGCGCAATTGGCAGCCATACATCCTGGCGTATTTCGATCATCCAGTGACCAATGCCTATACGGAGTGCCTGAACGGGCTGTTGCGGATCATGGACCGACTGGGCAGGGGATACAGCTTTGAGGCGTTGCGCGCCAAGATCCTGTTTGCTGAAGGCGCCTTCAAGAAACAGATCATCCGGCCCAAGTTTGCGCGTCGAAGGGAAACACCGGCGGGCGAAATGTTCGGATACGAAGGCGCCGTCATGGGTTTCGATACTGGCCGGCCAAGCCGACCAAGTCGGCCAAATCAACACGATGAACCGGGTCGCGAAGTCAACTTCGGAGTAGATATATCAACACTGACCCAGCTTATTGAAAGCGGCGATCTTTAGCCGATTTCAATCATAGATTCCGGATAGCCCTATTTCCAAGCCGCGTACGCGAATCGGCCCACCTGTCGACACAGCAATACGCCCGGATCGTCGATGGCTGGGTGACGGAGATGGGCCTGGATGAAACGGCGTACGGAACGCATTCCCTGCGCCGAACGAAGCCGACATTGATCTACCGGCGCACCAAGAACCTGCGGGCTATCCAGATACTGCTTGGGCACTCCAAACTGGAAAGCACTGTTCGCTACCTGGGCGTCGAGGTCGATGATGCGCTTGAGCTGGCGGAGCAGACGGAGGTTTGAAGGCGCTCAAGCTTTGGATTGACATATTGGCTAATATGCGTATAATGGCTAATAATTGCTTAGATCGCGGGGATCGCCATGAAAACTATTGCAGCCACAGAAGCAAAGAATCGCTTTGGCGAAGTTTTGACCGGAGCTGAAAATGATAGCGTCACTATTGAGCGTCACGGTCATGGTGTCGCCATGGTGCTCCCTTTTCACATGGCTAGAAGGTTAATTTTGACAGGGTATTCAAAAGGAGAGATGCCAAGAGCAACTGCAATGAAGCTCCTGGGATTTACTTGGTACGGACAGCTCTTAGATGCTCTTGGTAACGAAGGGATGGATCAACCGATAGTGCCAATCGCTAGCATCCACCGCATGTCCAAGTATATCGAGGACGAGATTGGATTAGCGCGGTGACTCCAATTCGGCTTGTTATCCCGGACACGGGCCCTTTAATCTCTCTAGCCAGGGTGAATGCTCTTGAGCTCTTGCTAGTATTTGATGACGCAATTCGAGTCGTAATCACAGATTTTGTTGAGTTCGAATCCACTCGTCATCGTGATATTCATCCGGATGCAAAAGTGATCTGTAGCTTCATTGAGCGCTATGCGGGGAGGGTTGAGATAGAGCCTACCGATTTTGGTCAGTTCTATAAGAAAGCCGCGATTCAAAGAGAAATATTCGAATCAACTCGTTCAGAAGTTCAAGAGTCCATCCGAGCTGCTGGTCTTGAGCCGCAATTGGTTCCCGATAATATTGGCGAGGAAACGATCATCGCCTACGTGAGGCGGCTTATTGAGGCGCCTCCGGGGGTTCCGGTTCTGGTTCTTGCGGAGGACGATTACCTTCTGAGGGATGATGCCCCATTGCCGGGCAATATGCATACAGTTTCAACTCGATCCTTCCTTGAGTATCTCGAGAAGCAGGGAAAAATACATAGCGCCAAATCGGTCTGGAGAGCCATAGTGGACGAGCGGCCTGACGTTAATCGCAAACGAGTAGATCGTCCTGCGAGAAAAATAGATACAGACTGGAAAAGCACTGTTTCGCTGCCAAAATTGTCAGAATTTAGGAAAAACCGCGGTCCTACTCGGGTAAACGCGAATGATGGTGGCGCTAATTTTCTAGGGCAATCCAGCACGCCGGACGGCGTTACGTGCAAGAAGTGCAAGGCGGCACCATGTATTTGCGGTGGCACTTCTGGCGGTGAGCCGCCAAAAACAAGGGCTCGCCGTGGCCCAAAATAGTCCGTCTCCGATCGGCCCAGACCGTGTGGAAACGCGAGAAGTTTAGTGCACCGTCAATTTCTCCGTATTTAGGCCTTTTCCTGCGTCGCTAAGGGCTTCAGGGCGGGCGCTGTTGACGCGCGAATGAAAGTACCCGTTATTTTGAGCTAGTGCGCGTCGAGAATTACCCAGGGTGATTTACCTTCCCTGCTCATTTTTTGAGCAGGATTAAAAGGAGATGATCACCATGAACCAACTGGGAAGAGTTCGAC
>CAIYCT010000307.1 GCA_903924765.1 uncultured Rhodospirillaceae bacterium
GCATATCTGAGTCATCATCATCTCCAGTCGCACCACAAAGCGTGGCTGGTGATGAAACTATGCCGAGCGAAAATCGTCAAAGACCCCTGCAGAACTGACGCCGCCGACATTACTCGGAATACTCCTGAACACGGGATAGTGGCGCCTATTCCGACATCGGAATAGGAGGCACACGTTCGCCAGCCACTTCATAATCAACGGCGGCAACATCCTGACACTACAGCGGGTCCTGGGTCACGCTTCGTTGACCATGACGATGCGTTACGCGCACCTTGCGCCCGATCACTTGCAAGAGGTTCTCAAGCTCAATCCACTTGCGAACAATATCGCTGTTGGAAGTTTGTCGGAAGCTCAAAAAAAATAGCCGCCTTTTGAGCGACTATCTTTACTGTAACCTGTTGATTTATAACAAGTTTATTGGTAGGGCGTGTAGGACTTGAACCTACGACCAAAGGATTATGAGTCCCCCAGTCTATCTTTTCCAGCCTCGCCAAACTACTTTTCGACATTGTACGCGCGGCTCAACAAATTGCCGCAAATAGTCATAGAACGCACAGTGCAACGGCATCAATTTCAAGGCAAAATTTATTCTCAACCTATTGATTTTAAACGATATTTAAAATTGTTTTGAGTACGACCTCAGCCACATACCGTTTACTCATCCGCCGAATAAATGATGGAAATTCGACCGCATCGGCCGCGCAGCCCCTTGATCCAGATGGCGTCTCTTGGGGCATCTTGGCGCCATGCAGGGGGGCCATAGGGGGGCCATGGCCCCCACTTGTGATACGCTGTAGACGACCATGGAAAGAACAACATGAACGCTTCGGGAACACCACCAGAAATTGCCCTTGAAATGCCGCCAGCAAGCTACGAAACAGAGCTGACCAGCAAAATTGTCAAAGACGCGCGCTTCCCCGTGTCTGGGGACTACACGATTCGCGACACCGACATCAAAGGCCTTGCCTTGCGGGTATCCCCTGGCAACAAGGCGTGGATCGTTCGGCGCAAGATGGCTGGGAAATCATTTCGGCATACGATCGGCAGCTTCCCCGACATGGTCTTGGTCGAAGCCCGCCGCGAAGCTCAAAAGGCCTTAGGCGTGTTCGCCCAAGGCAAACACCCCATGCTCGAGAAGCGGGCGCAACAGGCAAAAACCAAGAAGCAGTGGGTCGACACGCACTTCACCGTCGGCAGGATGTGGGAGCAGTACGAGAAGCAGGACCCCGCGAACCGAGCCAAGCCCTTCTCTGCCAACTATTTGAAGGACTGCAAACGGCTGCGAGAGAAGCTCGAGAAAGACCCGTTTTGGTCGCTTCAATTCACGTCGCTCTCCAAAAGCGATGTCTATTCGGCCTATGCGCGAACCTCCAAGTCGAGCGATCGGCGAGCCAGCAATGGTGGCAAGACCACCGGGAACAAGTTCTTCCGCATGCTCGGCAGCGCCGCCCAGTTCCATATCGAAAGCAACATGTCGGCGGACACGTCAAACATTTTCCAAACGGCACTTAAGAA
>CAIYCT010000308.1 GCA_903924765.1 uncultured Rhodospirillaceae bacterium
AGGAAATCTTCTCGCGCCAGATCGAGGCGCTGGGACGGCCCGGCGACGTGGCCATCGGCATTTCAACCTCGGGCAAAAGCCCTAATGTGGTCAAGGCGTTGCGGACGGCCAAACAGCTGGGACTGGTCACCATCGGTTTCTCGGGCCGCGATGGCGGCGACATGAAGGCCTTGTGCGACGCTTGTCTGGTGATTCCCAGCGACGTCACCGCCCGCATCCAGGAAATGCACATCCTGATCGGCCACGCCTTGTGCGACCTGATCGAACAACGCGCCGTCGGCTGATGCTGTTTCATTCGCCGGACTTTCTGTTTGGGTTTTTGCCGGTGGTATTGGCGGGCTATTACGGCTTGTCGCGGATGGGGGGGGCGCCGTGGTCGATATTGTGGCTGCTGGCGGCCTCGCTGGTTTTTTACGCCTGGTGGGATTGGCGCTATCTGGCGGTGCTGCTGCCGTCGATCCTGTTCAATTTCCGCATGGGCGAGGCGATGGTTCCGGCAAAAGGCCGTGTTCGCAAACGCTTGCTGATCGTGGGGTTGGCGGGCAATCTGGCGGCGTTGGGGTTCTTTAAATATTCGGCTTTCTTGGTGGTCACGCTCAACGCGGCGACGGGAGTCACCTACCCGATCCCCGACATCGGCTTGCCGCTGGGGATTTCGTTCTTCACCTTCACTCAGATTGCCTATTTGGTGGATGTGTATGCGGGCAAGGTCCGCGACCGCGACCCGTTATCCTACGGGCTGTTCGTCACCTTCTTTCCCCATTTGATCGCCGGACCGATCTTGCACCATGCCGAGATGATGCCGCAATTCCGCCACCCCAATGCCGGGCGCTGGACCCCGGATTTGTTCCGCGAAGGCTTTTTGCTGTTGCTGCTGGGACTGTTCAAAAAGGTGGTGCTGGCGGATTCCTTGGCCGCCGGAATCGGTCCCGCTTTCGATGGAGCGCCAGATTTGAGCTTCGTCGAGGCGTGGTTCGCCTCGCTGGGCTATACCTTTCAGCTCTATTTCGATTTCAGCGGCTATTCCGACATGGCCATCGCGCTGGGGCTGATGGTCAATATCCGCCTGCCGCTCAATTTCAATTCGCCCTATCGGGCGCTGTCGATCCAAGATTTCTGGCAACGCTGGCACATGACCTTGTCGCGGTTCCTGCGCGATTATCTGTATGTGCCGTTGGGCGGCAATCGGCAGGGGCCCGCTCGGACCTTGGCCAATTTGTTTGTGGTGTTTTTGCTGGGCGGTTTGTGGCACGGAGCGGGCTGGACCTTCGTCGCCTGGGGGGCGATGCATGGGGCGGCCATGGTCGTCCATCGATTGTGGCAACGGATCGGACTGGTTCTGCCCACTTTCGTGGCGTGGTTGCTGACCTTCATGTTCGTCAATGGAGCGTGGGTGATGTTCCGGGCGCAAAACTGGGACGCCGCCATCAAGGTCTATAAAGGCATGCTGGGCCTAAGCGGCTTCAAGCTGCCGTCGCAACTCTTAGGTCTGGTTCCGGGATTGGGCCGGGTGTTTGACGGCGTCGGAGTCTTGGCTTGGGCCGGGGGCGGCACGGTGATGGGATTGGTCGAAACCGCTTTGCTGATCATGACCGCCATGGGTGTGGCGTCGTTGCCCGGCAACAGCCAGCATCTGGTCAAGACCCGCTCGGTCGTCTGGATCTGCGCGGCGGGGTTTGGGTTGGTCGCGCAGGCGGTGTTATTTCACCAGGCGGCCAGCCCGTTTCTGTATTTCCGGTTTTGACATGAAAATCGCGGCGCTCTTGCTGATGGGGATCGTGGTCTATCTGGGGCTGAACCTGGAGGTGCTGAACAAGCCGCTGACCATCGGCTACATTCAGGACGCCTATCAGGCCAAGCAGCGCTATGCCGACAGCTTGGCCGGTCGGCCCAAAATCATTGTCGTCGGCGGCAGCAGCAGCTTGTTCAGTGTCCGCTGTCAGCTCATCGAGCGGGCGCTGGCCACCCCATGCGTCAACATGGCGGTGACGGCGGGCATCGGCATCGATTTGATTCTGGACAAGGCGCTGGCGGTGGTTGGACCGGGCGACCGAGTGATCTTGCCGCTGGAATATGATTTCTACGCCGCCTCGGCCCAGGACATCCGGGAGAATGCCACCGCCAACGCCTATTTGGCCACCTACGACCATCCCCTGTTGGTGCGGCAAGCCCCACCGCGACTGATGGCGGCGTTGTTTTCGCTGTCGCTGCCGGATCTCTATTCCTCGGTGGTGGAAATGGCGTTGCAGCGGGTCGGGTTTCAACGTCGCTTCCATGTGGATCAATTGACCGAACAGGGCGACATGAGCGGCCATTCGTCCCAGCTGGCCGCGCCCTATGCCGATTACCTGGCCACCCTGCCGGCTCAAGCGCCGGTGGTGGACACCGACAGCGCCGGCGCGGAATTGATCGTGGGCTTTGTCGAGAAGGTCACGGCCAAGGGCGCCAAGGCCTATGGGACCTTTCCGGCCAGTATTGACGATGGCAACCCGCCAGCGCCGGGCTTTGCTCAGGTCGAGGGTTTTTGGCGGCGCGCCGGGGCCGGGTTCTTGCGCTTGCCCAATTTGGGCCGGTATCCGCGCGACCGCTTCTTCGACACATCCTATCATCTGGCCGAACCCGCCCAGATCGAACACAGCCGAATGCTGGCGGAATCGCTTGGGATGACCAAAGAATAAAAGATGGTTTCCGATCCTCAATCTCGTTTATAAGGGTTGACCATCTCTGTCCCATTCTCCCCCAGACTGAAGCCATCATGATCAAAGTCAGCATCATTGTTCCCGCCTATAACGAAGAGAAAACCATTATCAATGTGCTGGAACAGGTGGCGGCGCAAAAGGTCGAGGGGGTCGAGTTCGAGGTCTTGGTGGTGGATGACGGATCCAAGGATCGCACCGCCCAATTGGTGGAAGCCCGGCCCGAATTGTATTCCCGCTTCATCCGCCAACCGGTCAATGGCGGCAAGGGCGCGGCGGTGCGCGCTGGCCTTAAGGCCGCAACCGGCGATTACATTCTGTTTCAAGACGCCGATCTGGAATATGACCCGGCCGATTACGCCAAGCTGATGCTGCCCGCCTGCCGTTTCGATGCCGATCTGGTTATCGGCAGCCGCTTTGCCGCGCCTCAATACACGCGGGTGTTCTATTTCTGGCATCGGGTGGGCAACGCCTTCATCACGCTGTTGTTCAACATTCTCAACAACACCACCTTTTCCGACATCTACACCTGCTATGTGATGTTCAGGCGGACCTTGGTGGACCCCGACCATTTGGAAACCGACGGCTGGGATCAACAGGCCGAAATCCTGTCCAACGTGGTCCGCAAGGGCAGCGTCTATTACGAGGTGCCCATCAGCTATCACGGCCGCACTTATGCCGAAGGCAAGAAGATCAAAGCCTATCATGTCATCAGCGTCATCATCGCCATCATCAAGGGGCGCTTTGTCTCGTAAGGCGGAAACTGGCGGGCCCGCGATTCTGGTCACGGGCGGGGCGGGCTATGTTGGCAGTCACGCCTGCAAGGCCTTGGCCAAGGCGGGCTTCACCCCTGTTACTTATGATTCGCTGGAAACCGGTCGGGCCGAGCTGGTGAAGTGGGGACCGCTTGAAGTGGGCGACATCCAAGACGGCGCGCGTCTGGCCGAAGTGCTGGACGGGTGGCGTCCAATCGCGGTTTTGCACTTTGCCGGTTTGATCGCGGTGGGCGATTCGGTCAAGGACCCGCTTTCCTATTACCGCAGCAACGTTACGGGTTCCCTGGAACTGCTGGAACGCATGGTCGAAAAGGGTGTGGGATACCTGGTGTTCTCGTCATCGGCCGCGGTCTATGGCGATCCGGTCTGTTGCCCGATCCCCGAGCACAGCCCCACCAATCCGGTCAATCCTTACGGCCGCAGCAAGCTGATGATCGAACAATGTTTGGCCGATGCCGAGCGCGCCTACGGACTAAAATGGCTGGCATTGCGCTATTTCAACGCCTGCGGCGCCGATCCCGACGGCGACAGCGGCGAATGCCATGATCCGGAAACGCATTTGATTCCCAGGGCTTTGATGGCGGCGACGGGCGAAATTCCCCATCTGGATCTGTTTGGGACTACCTATCCCACCGCCGACGGGACTTGCATCCGCGACTACATCCATGTGTCCGATCTGGCCGATTGGCATGTGGCGGCGTTGGAATCCTTGATTGCCGGGGGGGGACTCGGACGCGATTAATTTAGGCACCGGGCAGGGCGCGTCGGTGGCGGATGTCATTTCGATTGTGGAACGTGTGACGGGACTGAAGGTGCCGGTCAAGATTGGTCCCAGGCGCGGCGGCGACGCCGTAACCTTGATTGCCGATCCGGCCAAAGCGCGGGCGCGGTTCAAGATGTCGCCCAGCCATTCCGATCTGGTCACCATCATCGACAGCGCCTGGAAATGGCATCGACGCGACAGAAGCCTTTGATTGCCGCGTCGGGGCTGATAAGACTTGAAAGGTGAGGGTTCAAGCCGTGAAAAGACCAAGCCTGATAGGCGTCATAGGGGTGACGATGTTCCTGGGGTTTGTGGATGGTCCGAGCCGCCGTTTATCTACTTCAATCCCAAGGTGTCCACCTCGAAGGATAGAGGCGATCTCTATCGAAGCGGGACGCTGCACATCTGTTATCACGACCCGGATCTGCCGTTGGCCCAGTCGCTGGCCGAGGAAACGTGCAAGGAATATGGACCGGCCGTTTTTCAAAGGCGTCTTGATCCCAACCAATGCAAGATCACCGCGCCCAACATCGCGACATTTCGCTGCTACGACCCAAAAATGAGATTTTCCAACGGCGTGTGGGTCAATCCCTTGAGCAAGGACGATGTGAAAAAGTGGCGCAAGGAACAGGCCGGTTTGACCGGCCAGCCGCTGGACGAAATTTATGCCGGACCCATTCGCGAGATTCCTGATTTCGACCAAGATTTGGGCCGGGAAGACGCCGAAATCCCCTCGCCCATCGAGAGTCGATAGAAGAGGTCGGATTTCCGCCGGTTGGGCCGAAAATATTAGCTTTCTGGCCGGACCCTGAACAGGGTGTACGGAAGCCAAATCTGCGCCAGTTGCAGCAGGGGCCGATCGAAATCGTCGATGACGCAGGTGGTTTCGCCGTCGATCACCTGGAGCCAAGGGGCTTCGAACAGCGGTGCGGCATTGTCGGTCGTATTGTACCAGACGATGTAAATGTCCTGGTTGCCGTCCTGATAGGCCTGATGAAGATTGACTAGGACTTCGCCGGTGACAGTGGATGAAAAGGGATTGAAAAAGAACAAGACGCAGGGCGTGGGCGGTATTTTAAAAGTGCCGGCATCGCCGATGATGACCTGTGGCGGCGGCGTCTTGTCACCGCAGTATAAAGCTATGTTCTTGCGGGCAATGTCCGCCAATAGCGTGGAATACTCAATGCCAATCACGGACTGAAAATTATAGGCATCGGCGTATAAAAGAACCTTGCCCATGCCGCATCCAAAATCGATAAAGGTATATTTGGTTGTATCCACATCAAGCCGCGCCATCAGTCGTTTAAACTCATAAAACGGCGTGGCGACATAGAATTGACCATGAGCCTTTCGTTCGGGATCGATGTCCATCTGCTCGGGAAAGACTATTCCGCAGGTCTGGGTTCCGTGGCGGGCGTCGAACAGTTTGGCGAGCGTTCTGTTGATCAACCTGGCGATCCCAGCTTCCAAGAGCAATCGCCCCGAAATCCTGACCAAGGTTCGTCGAACGCCGCGCCGTTTAAGGCTGGAGAAGATCTTAACCAGAAACACGCTCATCGACTTTTTATGGCAAGAGTAAGGGGGTTCACCCAGAAGGAAGCGGCGTCAAGATAGCCTAGTTGCTGGGATCCATATAGCTGTAAATCGCCTGACGTGGCGTCCGAAGCGCGCTTGAACTGATGCGGATGGAACGGGTATAACGGCGACCAATTCAAACATGCGAGGCCTGATGGATGAAGGCGCTTTCATGCTCTTAAGGGTGAGGTCACTTTGCATCAGCCAAAACGCGAAAGCGCCGTTTTCAGCCTTGTCGTCATGATATGGGTCGTCCTTGTGTTGGCGTCCTACTATTTTTACCAGGCCGACTATTATAGTGAAAAATTGAAGATATTCAGCTTATTCTGGTCAAGGATGGTTCCGTGAACCCGGTTTTGTTTTTTGGGATATTCGTCTGCGTCACGGCGGGAGCGGGCTGGACGTTGCTGGACAGGATTGTCCGCCAAGATCCCATGCCGGTCATCGAACGGATCTTGCTGTCCTATTGCTTGGGAAGCATTCTGCTTTATTTCGAGGTTTTTGCCGTCGGAGCCTTTCGCTATGACCGCGTGACGATGGCGGGCGTGCTGGTCGGCACCGCTCTGGTCGCCTTTCCGTCCGCGAAGAAGGCGTTTGCCGTCGCCGAACCCTCGGTCAGATCGACGTTTTCCAACCTTGTGGGTTTCGTGCGGATCAATCCGGTCGCCGCTTTATTGTGGGCAATCTCCGCCGCCATCGTGGCCTTGTCGCTGGTCGAGGGTTTGGCCCCGCCCAGCGACGGCGACAGCCTGAATTATCATCTCGGCATTCCGCAGCGGGATCTGGAGCAAGGCGTTCTTGGGCCCGATTGGGCCGCCTATGTCTATGCGTTCTTTCCGGCTTTGTCCGAGCATCTGTATCGGTTGGCCCTGGCTCTCTCGGGGCCGCAAGCGGCACAATTGGTCGCCGGATCGTTCGGCCCGCTGTTGGCTTTGGCGACGGTTCAGGTGGCGAAAAGACTGGGATACGGCGAGATCATCGCGGCTTTGGCGGTCTTGATGGTGGTGGGGTTGCGGGTTGTGGTGTGGGAAATGGGCACCTGCTATGTCGAATTGGCGCTGACCGTTTTCACCATGACCGCTCTTTTGACCTTGATGCGCTTGCGTGAAAATGGATCGTACCGGAATGCGGTGTTGTTTGGCCTGATGGTGGGGGGCGGCGTTCTGGTCAAATATCACGGCTTGGCCATCGGGGCGTGTTTCGCCGCGATTCTGATGTGGGATCTTAAAACGTCGCGCCTGCAATGGAGCAGGCTCCTTGCCGCCGGTTTGGTGGCGGTCGTTCTTCTTGTTCCTCACTCGCTGCGCAACATCTATTACACCGGCAATCCGCTGTTTCCTCTGTTCAACCGGCTGTTTCATCCGGATGGGCCGATTTTCTTGGATATCGAGGCCATGTTCGGCCGGGGCCGGTCCCTCCTCGACTTTCTGCGCATGCCTTGGGACATCTCGATTTTCTCGACCTATTACTTTGACGGCATGCAGTTGGGATCTCCGTACCTGCTGGCTTTTCTGCCCCTGGCTTGGTTGACGCGCAGGACCAGTGACGCCGTGACGCGAATCCATGCGCTGACGCTGACCTCGTTCGCGCTGCTCTACGCCGTATGTTGGTTCTGGTTGCTGTCGCAGCAGGTTCGGTTCCTGGTCATCATCGCGCCCATTTTGGCGATCTTCGCGGCGGCGGGGGTTGTGGGCGCGTGGCAACAATCGCGACCG
>CAIYCT010000309.1 GCA_903924765.1 uncultured Rhodospirillaceae bacterium
CCGCAACAATCGCTTCCAGTCGGACACGGTCGGCGGCAGTAACTTCAAGGTTGATTCCGGTGCGCATCCAACAGAATCGCACATCGGAGAGTCGTGGGGAATCCCAAAACGGATGATATCCGTTAGATTTTATCCACTAGGATGGGCTGTGACGTTACCACGTTCGTCGTCCCTTCGCACAGTCATCACCAAAGGACCGTCATCCCGGGCTTGAGCCGGGATCCAGGAGTCGCCTCACCATCCTTTCCGGGACTCCTGGGTTCCCGCTTTCGCGGGAATGACGGTGAAGCGAGCGGTGATGACGAGAGAGGGTACGAGAGAGTTGCTTTGCCTTTTCCGCGTTCGGCAGTTATGAAGATTGCTCCTATATTCCCAAGGATCGGCCCAAATGATTCTAAGCGTTGTTCTGCTGTTGGCCTCCGCCGGGATCATCTATGTGTCGTGCGAGATGTTCGTCAACGGCGTCGAGTGGCTGGGTCGCAAGTTGGAGGTCAGCCAGACCGCCACCGGGACCATCCTGGCGGCCTTCGGCACCGCCTTGCCCGAAAGCGTGGTTACCTTGGTGGCCACCGCCTTCTCCGACCATGACGCGCAAAAGCAGATCGGCATCGGGGCGGCGTTGGGCGGGCCGTTGGCGCTTAGCACCATCGCCTATGCCATCGTCGGGATCTGTCTGCTGGTCTACGGCCCCGCGCTGGGGCGAGGCCGCAACGGTCTGGTCCAGGTGGATAGCGCCCGCCTCAGCCGCGACCAGGGCTGGTTCTTGGGCATTTTCGTGTTCAAGGTCGGGCTGGGCTTGGTGGCTTTCAGCCTTAAACCGTGGCTGGGCTTTGCGTTCCTGGCGGCCTATGGCTGGTATTTCTGGAGCGAGATGAGCAACGAGACGCGCGAGGAAGAGGGCGAGTTGGAGCCGCTGAAGCTGCGTCCGCGCGACCCGGTTCCCGCCATGGCTTGGGTGCTGGTGCAGACCATCGGCGCGACGGTGGTGATCTTTTTTGCGTCGCAGGTGTTCGTGGGGCAGATGGAGGCGGTCAGCGTGGGATTGGGCCTAAGCCCCCAATTGACCGCGCTGCTGCTCAGCCCTATCGCCACCGAATTGCCCGAAACCATGAACGCGCTGATTTGGGTCCGCCAGGGCAAGGAGCGCTTGGCCTTGGCCAATATCAGCGGCGCCATGATGATCCAGGCGACCATCCCCACCGCCTTTGGCTTGTTCTTTACCCCGTGGCTGTTGGATACGTCGCTGCTGATCGCCGCCGGAGTGACCGCCCTGTCGACCCTGTTCCTGTTTAGCATCTTCAAGCGCGGACAGGTGCGGGGCGGGACTTTGGCGCAGGTGGGCTGGCTGTACGGTCTATTCGGGCTCGTGGCGGCGGCGCTGCGGTAGGTTGTTTTCCGCCCTCGCCGGGCGGGCGCTCCCGCGCCCTTGGCCCCGGCCTCAACGGCCTCTGCGCAAAGTGTGATCACTTTGCTCGGGACCCGACATAATTCTAAACAAACCCTCCGAACCCGGTGATGTCGGGATAGAAGCGCGCGGCCATGCGGGCGGCGTAGGCTTTCAGGGTCGGGTATTTTTTGGCGGTCTCCACCAGCGGGCCGGTGAAGCGGGAGCACAGGCAGCAGGAGAAGAACGAGAACATCACCGCATCCACGCCGGTGGGCGTGTCGCCGAAGAAGTACGGTTTATCGCCCAGAATGGCGGCCATGGCCGAGAAATCATGATCGGCCAGGACGGCGATTTCGATCTTGGAGTGGCGTCCCATGCCGTGTCCGTCCAGGCGTTTGATCACGTTGGCGCGAATTGAGTTGGCAACCAAGGTCCGCAGGATGGGCGGCAGACCGCCGAAAATTTTCTTGGGTCCGGCGGCGAAATTGGCGTCGTCGTTCCAGCGCATATCGACCATGGCCCAGTAGAGGTGATCCTCGGCCATGATTTGCAGGCTCCAGGCAATGGCCCGCTGCTCGGGCGTAAGGCCTGCGTCGAAATCGATGTGGTATTTCTTTTCCAGATGCCAGCGGATCATGGTGGAATCGGCGATGGGCTGGTCGTCGTCAATAATATAAGGCAGCTTGTGCTTGGGCGCCTTGCGCGGATCGGGATTCCAATGGGTCTCGTAAGGCTGACCGGACAGTTTCAGCAGCAGGTCAGCCTTGATGACGAACGGGCTGGGATCGGGCAGCTTGAAGGCTGGCCCAAAGCCGTACAAAGTGATCATCGAATTTCCCCCCTTAGAATTCTTTACAGGCCCTCGCCGGGCGCGGGCTTCCGCCCGCTTGGCCGCTCAGTATCCCGGTTTTACCCGCCAGGATGCAAGTCTCATCCTGCGGACCGCAGGGACGGGGTTTCTGCCTCCAATTCCTTTCCCAAGGTTTCGAGCAGACGGATCACCTCTTCCGACGCTTGGTGGGCTTGTTTGACGGACGCTTCCGCTTCGGCGCGGTCGCCTCTGACAAGAGCGGCCAAGGTTTTCTTGCCCAGCGTGTGAACACGGTGGTGGGGCTCGTCCAGCGCCGCGTAGGAGGGGCATTCGCGCATGCGTTTGTCCGAGACCGAATCGTACCACCGTCCAAACCGGCAGGTGTGATGATTGGCCAGGTCCGAGGCTTTTTTGACTTCGCGGCCGTCCATGGACGCATAGATGGTTTCCATGAACGCCAAATGGTCATTGATGGCGCGCTTGCTGATCAGTCCGGCGCCATTCAAGGACATCTCGGCTACCCGAGACGCGCTTAACGGAGCGGGAAAACGCAGGCGCGCGGTGGCGGTGTCGACCGAGACCACCACGGCCTGCCGTTGTTCGCCAAACCAATCCACCGAGACGGACTGGCCCGGCACAGGAAGGTTCGCCGCCAACGAGATGGCGCAGCCATGTTCTGACAGATTGGTCATCTCGCCCGGAAGAGCGTTGCCGTTGGCGATGACGCTGACCGGGAACAAGACGCCGTGTCGGGCCGAGATACGGCGGTCGGCGTCGTTGATGGCGGTGCGGGCAACCCGCATCAATCCGGTTTTCAACACCTTGATGGTGCTGTCGATGCGTTTGCCGTCTTTCGACAGATCATCGGAAAGGCCCTTTGTTTCCAGGGACTTCTGCTTCAGGTCCTCCATGATTTCCGAAACCCGATGGGCGGATGCGGCGTTATCGCCCATGGAATGGGAAATTTCCAGGATGACGGCGGTTTGCTCTTCGATGGCCGAGGCGATGAAGGTCGCCGCCTCGTCCAGGCGCGAGAACATTTTGACCGACTCGCTGATAACGGTCACGGCCTTTTGGGTATGGTCCTGTACCGAGGCGATGTTCTTCGCCACCAACCGCGTCGCTTCGGACGTTCTGACCGCAAGTTCGCGGACTTCGTTGGCGACCACGGCGAACCCCCGACCGGACTCGCCGCTTCTGGCCGCTTCGATGGATGCGTTCAAGGCCAAGAGATTGGTCTGGTGGGCGATGTTGTAAATCACATCGACGAATTCGTGAATTTGCTCGACCACGCCGGACAGGGCCAGAACGGTTTGCTTGTTTTCGTCCGACGCTATGGCCGCGTCATGGGAAATGGATCGCGTGTGCGTCACTTGATGGCTGATTTCATCGATGGACGCGCGCAGCTGTTCCGTCGCCGCCGCCACCACTTCCGCGCTGGCGACCACTTCTGCGGCGGCGGAAGAGGCCGTGCAGGCGCTTTCGCTGCTGTCTTCGGCGCTTTTCAACAAGATGGTGGTCGAATCGGCCACGCCTTTGGTCAACTGCCCCATATCGTCCAGCGAGGTCGAGGCTTCGTGTTCCATCTTCTCGACCATGGCGCGGATGTCGCGCACTCGCTCTTGGGCGTTGGCCTTGAAGTAGACGGAAAGAACGATCTGGGAATTGAGCAAGACCACCTGCATCAAAGCCCGTTCAAGGCTGACGACGGTCATATTGCGCGAGCCGAAAAAGCCGGAATATTCGCGATGGGCCAGGGCCAGCAATTCCGATCCGATAAAGGCGTATCCCCCCAGCAGCGTGGACGAACCGATCTTGTATCGATGGTGCAGGCGGCCGATTTTCTTGAGTTCTTTTTTGTAGTCCTGGGTGAATTCGGCTTTGAAGATGGAAAGCCAATGCAGCGTTTGCGCCGCTTTCAATTTTTCCATTCCCGTCTGGCGTTTCTCGGACGGGGAGCGCTCTTGAAAGGCGTCGAGATGGTCGTAAAATTTGGCGATGATCTCGGGCAGTTTTTCCGCGACCACCGGGCTGAACGCCCTGAGCGCGGCGATGCTGGGCTCGTCGATCCGGAAATAATCAACCTTGCGCAACCACCGCACATCGGAGTCTGATCTCGGGTTGTCCATTTTCATGCCCTCCTATAAGACCACACGATTAGAGGGGATGTTTATAGACCCATGACGTATAGGTTAAAGTTAAGGTTAATTTGCAGAAACATTAATGCTTCTATAAGTAATTGATGGGATGGATTTTAAGAATTTGGCGCGGTTTTCGCCTAGGGGATTCACCTCAATGCTAAGGATAGCTATCAGGGAATAGGCATCTCGTATTAGGTGTTGGAATTCTTATGAATTAGGTCAAGGGAACTATGGCGCTACTCTGGTAGCAGTGCGCTGCAAGGCCCGCATTGCATTCCGGGCGGCGCGGAGTTACCTTTCCGCCTGTCATGACATCAACGCCTCTCTTTATCCGCCCCGACACGTTGGAACTTTTCGCCAGCCGTCCCGAACAGTCGCGCGGTCGCTTGCATTCCGAACGTGAAAGCCGCACCCGCTCTGCGTTTCAGCGCGACCGCGACCGCATCATTCATTCCGAGGCGTTCCGGCGGTTGCAATACAAGACCCAGGTGTTCGTCTATCATGTGGGCGAGAATTACCGCACCCGCCTGACCCATTCGTTGGAGGTGGCGCAGATCGCCCGCTCCATCGCGCGGGTGTTGGGCCTGGACGAGGATTTGGCCGAGGCGCTGGCCCTGGCCCACGATCTGGGCCATACCCCGTTCGGCCATGCGGGCGAGGACGCCTTGCAAGAGGTGTTGGCCCAAGGGGGCGGGTTCGACCACAACGCCCAATCCTTGAAGATCGTCACCAAGCTGGAGCAGCGCTACCCCAAATTCGACGGCTTGAACCTGACCTGGGAAACCCTGGAAGGCTTGGTCAAGCACAATGGGCCGCTGATCGGGCCGCTGGCGGTCAAAAAACCGGGCCGCGCCTTGTCCGATCTGCCCGGTGCTATCACCGAATACGTCGCCCGGCACGACCTGGAATTGGGCACCTTCGCCGGGCCGGAAGCCCAGGTGGCGGCTTTGTCCGACGACATCGCCTATAACAATCACGACATCGATGACGGCTTGCGCGCCGGTCTGTTCACCATCGACGACCTGAAAGACGTGCCGCTGGTGGGGCCGGTGTTTCAGCAAGTGGCGCGGGATTTCCCCGGCGCCTCGCACTCGGTGACCATTCACGAGGCGGTGCGCGATCTGATCGGGGTGATGGTCGAGGATTTGATCAAGCAAACCCGCGCCAACATCGCCCAGTATCGTCCCGACAGCGCCCAGGCTGTGCGGCAATTGGGCGTGCCCTTGGTGTCGTTTTCGGACGAGATGCGCCGCAACGACAAGGCCTTGAAGGCGTTTTTGTTCCAGAACATGTACCGCCATTACTCGGTCAACCGCATGACCAGCAAGGGCCGCCGAGTGGTCAAGGATCTGTTCGCCCTGTTCCACGCCGAGCCAGAATGCCTGCCGCCCGATCGTCAGGTCTTGTGCGACGGCAAGGGCGGCGTTAAGACGTCGCGGGTGGTGGCCGATTACATCGCCAGCATGACCGACCGCTTGGCCTTGGACGAGCATCGCCGTCTCTTCGATATGCAGGAAAAGCCTTAATGAATTTGTTTGAGCACTTTCGTCGGGAAATCATCGACGCCTTGGGGCGCCTGCCTTTGCCCGAGGGTTTGGATTACAGCAAGGTCACCGCCGAGCCGCCGCGTGAGGCCTCGCACGGCGATGTGGCCACCAACGCCGCCATGGTGCTGTCCAAGGGCGCGGCCTTGAAGCCGCGCGATCTGGCGCAGATGCTGGCGGACGA
>CAIYCT010000310.1 GCA_903924765.1 uncultured Rhodospirillaceae bacterium
ACGCATCACAGGAAGCCTATGCCGCCGGGGCGACGCCGGTTATGCGCGGCATGTACGAGGTGGCCGGTTTGGAAACCAAGCAGTTTGCCAATGTGACGGTGGCCGGGGCGATCTATTCACTGCTGAAAAGCGGATCGGCCACCAACATGAACACCCAATCCACCACGGATTTTGCTGCGGCCACCGATTGCTGACCTCTCGTAAAGGAAACACCATGCGCAACACCATCACCGACACTGCCGCAGGCGGCGCCGCGCTCGCCGCCGCCTGGTGGTCCCAATATCTCTCGCCGCTGCTGCAGGCCATCATCCTGATCCTCACCGCCGCCTTCATGGGGCTGGGTGTGCTGATCCGTTGGCGCCAGTGGCGGACGGGATTGCTTCGACCAGTTGAAGAGGAGGATCAGATATGAGTGCACCCGGTATCGATATCCAGCAACTGCGCGACCTTATCGTCCGACCGGCGCTGGAGATAATCGGTCTTGGCGGTACTGCCGCCGAGGAACTGCTGATCGGCACCATCTTGCAGGAATCGAACGGAGGTCATTGGTTGCACCAGTTGGGCTCCGGCCTGGCCATCGGCATTTGCCAGATGGAACCCGCCACTCATGATGATATTTGGAGGAATTACCTGCGCTTCCATTCCGACCTTGCCGCCAAGCTACAGAGTTTGACGATCGTGGCACATGTGGGCGAAATGCCCGCCAGTGAAATGGCCGGCAATCTCTACTACGCCGTTGCCATGGCGCGGCTGGTTTATGCCCGTGTCCACGAGCCACTGCCCCCGGCCGGTGAGCTTGCCGCCCAGGCTGCCTATTACAAGCAGCATTACAACACTGCCGGTGGCGCCGCCACCGTCGCCCAGTACGTCGCCAACTGGCAGGCAGCCATTAAACACGCTGCCTGACCGAACTTTCCGGAAAATTTGAATCGTTTTACTGCCGCCCGGCATCCCGCCGAGGCGGCATTTTTATGTCCAAAAAGGAGACACACTTTGGACCAGACTTCTCTCTTGGCCCTGTGGACCAATGCATGGCCAGCCATTACGGCCCTTGTCGCCGCAGCTTCGACGCTCGATGCCGCCCTGCCACAACCCTATCCTGGGTCGCATTGGCTGATCATCCGCAAGGTGATCAGCTTTCTCGCCATCAATGTCGGCAATGCCAGCAACGGCAAACAGCCGGACTTTGTCACCTGGATCGTGCGGATCGCCGCCCCGTTGCTGCAAAACCCCACCACGGCTCAGGCGGTGGTACAAGCCGCTGCGGCTGGTCCGGTGGCCCAACCGGCACAGGCACCTCAGGCAGCCCCGGCGGAGGAATCTGTCGCGTCTGGTACTGCGGCTACCGCCGCAGCCCTGTTGATCGCCGCGTTCCTGAGCTTCAGTTTGGCAGCTTGTGCATCCAAGCCCCCGGCGACCGTGTTGTTTGAAACTCGGGCTGCCTATGACGCCACCGTGCTGGCACCGTTGGTCCAGTACCATGGCCTTCCGGTTTGCCCGGGCGCAAGCGGCATCGCCTGCAAGGATGCCGGGATCGATTCCGATCTGGTCAAGGCTGATGCCGACGCCAAGACCGCCTTCGATGTCGCCGAGGACGCCGTGCGCAATCATCCCGGCACCGTTCCCACCTCCCTGATCGCCGACGCTCAGAACGCAGCCAACGCGGTCGCCACCATCCTTGCCAATCACGGCATCAAGTAGAAGGAGAACCCATCATGCCTTTCCTGCTCGCAGCCCTCCAGCTTACCCCGGCGATTGTCAGCGCCGGGGAGGATATCGCCCAATTCGTCGAATGGGCCATCGGCGTTTACAACAGCCCGACAGGTCCCACCGACGCCGACTGGGACAACTTGCATGCCAAGGAGGCTGCCCTGCGGAATACACTCGTGGGGTAGGTGCTTCTGCTATCGCTGAATAAAGCGGCCGACCGGGGGGGGATCCTCTGGTCGGCCGCTTTATTGCGTTTGGGGTCATGGTTCTGCATGGGCGTTTCTGGTACCATTCGCCCATGAAAAAAGCTGACGAAAAACGGATCGCCGCCAAGCTGGCCAAGGTCATGGCCATGATGTGCGTGCGGAATACAAAACTGGAGAACCTCCATGCTGGCGTGGTTCCTGTGACCAAAACCGGGGACTATTCTGATGTGGTGGTCGTTGACGCCAAGGGGCGAAAGATTTCCTGGGCCGAGGTCTCGCACATCGACAACGAGCAGATGCGAGAGCTGATTAAGGACATCGTTGATCGGCTCTACACCTTCCAGATGCGGATCGACGACCCGGAGTTTCAGGTATGGACCGACCGATGGGCCGCCGTTGCAGATAAGTGGGATGAGCCGGAATTGGATCCGTAGTCGTTAGACATGCAATGAGATCTTTGGCATCGTTGGATGGAATATAACCTGGCGAAATCTGTCAGATAGTTAGATCAGCGACCTGATTTCCCGCACTGTCGACACGGATTTCCAAAACGGCTGATTTCGACAACAGGTAGGCCATCGAACCTCCGAACACGAATGGATAAACAGTCGGATTCGAAACTATGGCAGCGACAGGGATCGCGCGCCCGGTATATCTCAGGCAGGCTTCTGCCAGCCACGCAGCGGCTGATGTTCCATGTAGATCAATCGTCTTCGTACGGACAATCCGCTTACCCTTCTCGATTCTTTCGATCACGCCCCAGTCCGCCTGAGACTGGAGAATCATATTCGTCATGCGGCGGGTACCCTCGCGTTCTCCGTACACCTCTGCCATTCGCCTGTGGACCTCTGCGGAGGTACAATCGCCATGGAGCGCGGTCAACCGACCGACAATCTCAGCCACCTTTCCGAAGAAGGGATAGGTGGCGAGGGCCATGCCCCAAGTTAGCGCAGAAACAGGGACATCCGATGCGTCGCGATAGATTTGAACGCCGCGATCTGCAAACTCGACTAGGTCAGGGCGAGGTTCCAACCACAGGCGATTTAAAACTGTCCTCGTTTTCTTTTTGGCTGCTGGCCCAGCGTGTGACGAATCCAAAAGCTCCATGAGATCATCGAGAGTGGCCACGCCCGCCTTAGCACGCAGTGCGGCAGCCGCCCAATCCAGCTGAATGAAGCGATCAAATCCGATTTGCGGGGACAGCGATTTCATGAAGTCGTGCTCTTGATGTTTATCTTTATGAAGGGGACAACAAGCTCCTCTACCGAGATCCCGCCGTGTGCGACGATTTGATCTCCTTTCGGAACAAAGGCTCCCCGCGTGCCTGCGTATAGCGGCAAGAAATCGGGCGGTAGTCCAGGACTATCAAACCGGAAGGCATCTGTTTCTGGCGGCACCGATGCTGCCAGCGTTTCACTGCGATAAGTTCGAACTCTTTCGCCCCTGAGCTCGGACACCACTCCCTGGGTAAGGCGGCCGATGCCTTCCGCGTCGACGTTTCCGTGGTCAGCAGTAAGGTAGATCTGATACCCGTGCTCGGCGAGGAGCAAGAACAACTTCTCGACAAAACCAGTCTCGCACCATGCCCGGACTTGCCCGGCTATACCTTGCTTTCCGAGCGTCGCCCCGTGAACAATTTCATCGATCATATCGACGACAATTCCGGCGACCTTCGTGGTCGATCTGGAAATTGCCTCCTCCAACTCAGCCAGTTGCTCCGTCCGCTTCAGGCCCTTCTGGTAAATGCTTTCTGACTTGCTAAGGCCATTTTCCTGCCAGAAGCGAGCCCATAGAGACGGCTCCTGAGACGTCGTTTCGATCGAGTTCGGAAACTCGCGGGGCTTGAGACCTGAGAACAGAGCCTGTCGTGAGACTGAGGTAAGCGTAGGCAACCATGCGAAACACCCGCTTTCTTCCACCGAAAAGTTGGGTGCGCTTGCCGTCAAGTGTTCTCGGATTTGAATCCACTGATCCATTGCCAAGCCGTCGAACACAACGAGCGCCACCCGTTCTTCACCGGCGCTACGACGCATTGCCAGATACCGCGGCACGTGATGGACCATCACGGGCCCTTTAGCGGCTGGAAGTGACGGCAGGTCCGCGAAATGCTGGAACAGCCAGTCCTTTAAACGCTCATCCGCTTCGAGTTGCAATGCGCGGACCTGCTGCTGTATCGGTTCAGCAATTTCTAAGCTCAGACCATTGAACCGGGAGATGACCTCTCCAAGCCGACACGCCAGCTCCACCCAGTCTCGATGTGATGAATCGACCGAAGGCAAATCGGCGGCGATCCTCTTCACTCCCTCGGATACCAGGTTGCCGAGCGCGTGGGGATCTTCGACCAGCCCTAACTTGATCCATCCCGGCAAGTCTGCCGGGGAGCCTCGCACACCAACCGGCTGAAGGGCTCCTTCAAGGAACATCGTGTCGACGATAACTCTCACATCGGGATGTTCAAACGGGACCGAAACCGCTCTGAGGCCCTCTGTCGACCTGTCGTGCGATGCACGATCATTCTGGATTCCGTACTGCGACAAGAAGCGGCCCCACGCCTCCTGCACCGTGCGCACCATGTAGCTCTTCGACGATAGTAGCTCTGCGATGGGCAGTTCGCCGAGCGGCGTCTCTTTCAATATCGCTGCGACATGCTTCGCAAGCAGATTTGGCAGCCCAGCTCCGCGGTAATGCAACCGCAGAACCTCGCGCCAGAAGTCCTCTGGCCTGCTAAGTAGGTAAGGGCTGATGCGGAAGATGTGGGTGAGGATGAAGTCCTTGGTTGCGCCTTCACCGAGCGGTTGAGTCGCGTGTTTGATGTGCGCCAGGAACAGGGCTTCGTGGTGCTCCGAGTCGATCTGCTGGATAGCGCCATAACTCAGCTTTGGAAACAGATCGGCTAGGCTCAGGCTGACCTTCCGCCCCATACGGACATAATCCCAGGGGAGCATATTCAGATCGGCCCCGCGCAGCTGTAAGACGAGCGCTTTTGCGGAACCCTCTGCACAGCAATCCCACGCAGCCCGGTAGCGCTCTTCATACTCTGTTCTGAAGGCGACAGAGTCATCAAAGGGAAGCACCTCGAAGCCCCGTTCCCGAAGGCCGTGAAGGATGGGCTCATCCAATAGCAGATCGTCCGGGTCGCTGGCGATCCAGAAGCGGGACAGATCAGCAGGAAACTCCTGCAATATGCGGTCTGTCCAGGCACTCATGATGCACCGGACGCAGGTTCGCTGACGCGTAACATCAGGACGGCATTGAGATCGGGAGTGTATGCCTCGGCTGCATCGAGCTGGGCCATACGGGCCTCATGATCGGCATGCAGACGCTTGCGACGGTAGTCCCGAACAGTCTGGAGGCCGATCCGGCCAATGGCCTGGTGCCGCGCATCGTAAGCGTACTTGGCGCGCTCGCGATCTTCCTGGATCCGGTTCCTGTGGTCGTCGAGCAGATCAGTGAAGATGCGATCACCCTGAGCGAGAGCGGCATTCCTTGACAGGTCGAACCAGCTCCCGGAATCTCCCGCAGCGACTGCTCCGACACGTTCTACCTGTTCCGTCAGAAGTAGATCCCATATTCTCTTGGCTGTCGGCAAGAAGGTGCGTCCTTCGTCGTTGACGAATATCGCAAGGAAACGCCGTCGACTGAAGTCATCCGCTAATAGGCTGATCTCCCAAAGGGACCAAATTCCTTGAACGTTATCGGGGAGACCCGCAATTCGGACTGTTGGCACGGGTTGACCCGAGACGCAGCGCGGCAACTCGCTGATTACTGCCCGAGCCCGAGAATCTTCCAGCGTCACCCACTCAACATCTGGGCGCTCTTCAGCGATTCTTGCATCGAAGCAGACTTTGGTTGACTCGCTGCCATCGGCCCAACGCACCCGCCAGGCATCAGCTTCCTTGATAGCCTCACCACCTCGCGCGGGCAGTCCGGTCGTGATCGCCCGCTCCAGCCAGAATTGCGCCGGGTGATCTCTCCATTTGCGCGCGTCATCGGCATTGAGCTCATGACTATCCGATAGGAGCTCGCTGCTCTTGCTGCTCTCCACGATCGTCGATCGGAGCTGCGAAACGACGGCGTCACACTCGCTTTCGATCGCATCGGGGTTCTGAAGGCCACGCACGAACAGCTCGTCGAACAAGGGCTCTACTTCAGCCGAGTCCATCACGTCGGAGGCTTTGTCGACGCCGAACTCTTCGGCAATGACCGCCAGCTTCGTTTCCAGGACCTCGCGGACACGATGCTCGACCGTGTCTGCCAACACGAAGTTGATCGCGCGGACGATGTGTGGCTGTCCGATACGATCAACGCGCCCGATGCGTTGTTCGACGCGCATTGGGTTCCAAGGCATATCGAAGTTGACAATGACATGGCAGAATTGAAGGTTCAGGCCTTCGCCGCCGGCATCGGTCGAGACCAGAATACGAACATCGCGTGAGAATACCTGTTGGGCCCGTGCGCGCACTTCGAGATCCATGCTGCCGTTCAGCGTGGTAACCGAGAACCCGCGGCTCGTGAGGAAATCCGCGAGCATCGCCTGGGTCGGCACGAACTCCGTGAAAACCAAGACTTTCAATTCCGGATCATTCTCCTCCTGTTGAAGCTTGTAGATAAGCTCCAGAAGCGCTTCGGCCTTGGCGTCCGTGCCCTGTGCTTCCGTGGATCGAGCGAGTTTGAGCAGCGTGTCGACCTCCGCCTTTTCCATCTCCCAGCCCTTGGTTTGGACGGCTAGATCTACCTGTGTTTGGCCGTCGAGCTCGGCCCATTCATCGACATCGGCGGTATCGAACAAGGATGGCTGTAGCTGATGTTGATCCAACACGGTTTGGCGCTTTTCGAGCGTCGCTCGGATGGCAGCAGTGCTGGAGGTTACCAACCGCTGCATCAGGATCATCAGGAACCCGATGTGCCGTTGCTTCGCGGCCATGGCCTGGTTATAGCCGTGGCGGACATAGTCAGTGACCGCCTCATACAGCTGCTGCTGCGCCGCATGGCGGTCCTGCCAGGCAACAGGCTGAAGCCGGGTCATGCGTGGCTTGAAAAGCGGTTTTCCTTCGGCGTCGATTGCGAGCCTCTTCTCGGTCCGGACCACAAAAGGGCGTACCCGCTCGCTGGTCATGCTGCTCTCATTCGGGAAGGAATCAGGGTCCACCAGCTGCATCAGCCGCATAAACTGGTCGGTCTTTCCTTGGTGCGGCGTTGCCGACAGCAGCAGGAGATATGGCGCTGCTTCAGCCAGCGCTGCGCCCAGCTTGTAGCGCGCCACCTGATCTGTGCTGCCGCCCATTCTGTGCGCCTCGTCAATGATGACCAGATCCCAGGATGCCGAGATCAGATCCTCAAAGCGCTCGCGATTGTATGTGTTCAGCTGCTCGGCGCTCCAACCACGCCGTCCCTCCATCGGCTTTACAGAGTCAAGTGAGCAGATAACCTGATCATGCAAGCGCCACAGGTTCTCCTCGTCGCTGTGCCATTGGCGGAAAGCTGAAAGCTCGGCCGACTCGATGAACTGGAAATGCTCGCCAAAGTGCAGCCGCATCTCGGCTTGCCATTGCCGGACCAGCCCCTTCGGCGCCACGACGAGGATCCGCCGCGCCATGCCGCGCAGTTTGAGCTCGCGGAGGATCAGTCCGGCTTCGATCGTCTTGCCAAGACCTACCTCATCCGCCAACAGATAGCGGATCCGGTCCCGGCTCATGGCGCGGTTGAGCGCGTAGAGCTGGTGGGGCAGTGGCACGACGCTCGACTGGATCGGAGCCAGAAGGAGATTGTCCTCCAGCGCGTCCAGCAGCTTTGCCGCTGCGGCGGTGTGCAGGATCTGCTCGACTGTCGGCTGAACCGCGTCGAGCGAACTCAAATCGCGCGCGCGTGCGCGGACGACGGCGTCCTTGCCGGGCAGCCAGACCCGATAGGCGGTCTCGCCCCAAATCTCCTCCCGGTCAATGACACGGCAGGGTGCGGCATGCCTTTCATGCCAGCACCACACACCGATGCCATATCCGCCTTCCGCATGCGTCACGCCTTGGCCTCCATGCGGGTGAGCGCCTGGTCGTACCAGAGCAGCAGCTTCTCATCCTCCTGCAGCGCCTCCTCGGGGATCTTCTGGGCGATGCCGATGATGGTCTTGTAGTCCTTAGCGCCCCACGCGGTCTTGAAGCCGGCACGAAGCACCTCGAGCCGGAACTCCTTGAGCTTTCGGCCGGGCGCAGACTTGTAGTTCTCGAATTCCTTCAGCAGCGACCGCTCGCGTTTCTGCTCCAGATCCTTCGCCTTGCTCGGGTCGGGCGCATACCAGCGGTCCTTCGCCTTGGCCTTTAGCCGCGGATCCTCCTTCTCCAGACCACGCAGATCCTTGAAGTTGGTGGACAGATAGCTGTGGATCTGGCTCGGTACGTCGCCGTTGCCATCGTAGCGCAGGAAGTTGTCGGCGAGCAGCGCCGAGAGCTCCGGCCTCTCCTCGTGCTTCTGCCAGCCCGCGCCGACTTGGGTGGTGAACTCCGGATGCACTTCTTGATAGGTCGAGGGGCGTTTACGGAGGAAGTCCATCAACCAGTCAATGGCCGAACGTTCGTCGGAGACGAACAGCTCCATCTGCGGTGCCTGCGCGGCTTGCGCCCGCTTTCGGTCGTATTCGGTGACCTGCTCCGGCAGGAACACCATGCCGTCACGCTCCGGGAAACGGCTGCGCAGCCCTTCCAGGAACTCCTCGGTCGAGAGCGGCACTGGGAAATCGTGCCGGACGAACCAGGCCACCATCCTGTCGTAGATACGGCGCGGGTCGCGTTCCACGACCATTTCAAGGATGCCGTTCTTCGCCTTGGACACCGGCAGTTGACGTAGATGGGTCTGAACGAAGTCCCATGCCGACTCTGGCGCCGCACCGCGTTCCGCCAGCCGTTTCTCCAAGCCGCCGTTCGGCTTGTAGGCGGAGATGACGAGATCCTGCTTTACCGCAGTCGTCGATGTGACCTGTCGATAGCTGCCCTGGACCTTGTCGAGCGCGTTAACCTCGGCAACCACGAAGCCAGCCTGCTGAAGCGCAACCTGGATCGCGTTCCAAACTGATGCCTTGCTGTTGGAGAAAACGACCGTCATCCAGCGGCCAGGCTTCAGGACGCGGTGATACTCGGCAAAACACCGCTGCATCAGGTGCTGATAGTCGGGAAGCGCCTTGTTTTTGAACTTGTCGATAATCGCTTCTGGCTTGGCATCAGTGACTACCCCATGCCACGATTCCACGAGGAAGTTCAGATCGGCATAGAATATATTCTCGCCGAAAGGCGGATCGGTGAAAACATAGTCAACCGATGAGTCAGGCATTGGCAGCTTGGCTACTGTACCAGTGGTAATTGCAGAATTTTTGACCGCCTTGAAGGGGCGAAACGCCTTAATCAGCCGGTCCAACTTTCCGCCGAGATTGTACTCGGGGCTGCATTCAGCGTGCTGCGACGCGACGTAGTAGACGCCTGTAAGCTGCCGATTGACTTGCGAACCTCCTGGACGTCCTTGTTGAATGGGCTGGTACCGATTCAGAACCGACAGTCCCCAGATCGCCTGCTCCACCATGAACAGCAAGAAGGCCCGGATGCGCGGATCAGCATGAGCGTTGGCCTTGTCCCAGAGCAGCCCCATTGCCTGCGCCGCACGCGGCAGGAAGAAATGGTGGACATGGGTAAAGCCTTTGGGCGCGATCCGGGAACCATGGTACATAGCCTCGGTCGGGAACCGGTTGGTCGGGATCGCCGCCGAAAACGGCAGTGACTCGATTTTTGCCAGCGTGGCTAGATCGTGGGAGTCAGGCTCCTTCTCGAACCGTGTTTTCCCAACCAGATAGGAAATTAGCACGGGCCGGAACTTCACACGTTGCCAAGGCTGGCCAGTTGAGGGATCGATTCGCGTTTCAAGAACACGCTCCAAGCGGTCCTTGTTCATTTCCGCTCCGCAATGCGGACACGGGAAGAAATCACGAACCCGTTTCGTGGTTTCATCCAAAGCCTCTTCAAGAAAATTCACTTCTCCCGAACATTCGGGGCAAGTGAAGACTTCACTCCATACAGTGTATTCGATACGCCCCTTCGTCTTACCGTCCTTGTGTAGCGTCTCGTACATCCAGCCTATTTCGCGCTCGACTTCCGCCAGCAGTTGCTTTCCGGCTTTGGCAAAGGCATCGACGTCGAACGGCAGGTTGTAGTTTGATCCGATGAATGTGGCGGCCGGGGAGAGATCGTTCAGAACAGCGCGGCGCGCGCCCCATTTCGGTCCGGGCATCCCCGCCTTCTTCCATTCCATCTCGATCTGATGGCGATAGGACGAAGGAGCTGTACCGCACCACTGTGCGGCCACGCCGGTCATGCCCGATCCTGCAAATCCGTCGAGCACGATATCGCCCGGCTCGGTGTAGTGCAGGATCGACGGCACGATGGCCAGGTGAGGCACCTTGGTATGGTAGGAATGCGCCTTATAGATCGGGTCGGTCTTCCCCTCTGACACATCAATTGCCATCGGCTCGCGCGCGTACTTCTCATCAGGATTGTAAGGTTTGCCATAGTGCGTCACAAAGTCCGCCAGCCAGGGATTGGGGCAGGCCGTGTAGTAGGGCGGATCCGACATTGCTAGAATGGCCTCATCGGTTCCCACCGGAAACCCTTCTTGCGCGCGGAAACCCGGATCCTGTAGTTTCGCGGTTAGCAGTTTCAAAAAATGCTCGCGCCTAACATTGTCACTCGGAAATGTTTGGCCCAAGCATTCCACAGGCGTGGTTTTCGTATTTTCACTTTGCAGCAGTTCATCCATCTCGGCTTCATCCATTTCTTCACATTTTACGGCATGAGTTGTTTGCCTTGTCATTTTTAATTACGCAGTCTTCCGGAGTTTGATAAAGAAAACGCGGCATTCCAAAACCTTCGGGATGGACTGCAACGGCCATCACTATCATCTCAACGCCAAGATCAACCGCAGACTTAAAGGCGTTGGAATAAGCGCAGCCTGCCGACGTGCTTATTTCAAAGCTATGCGCATCACTGCGCTGAACAAGAAACAGCACAACAACGCGATGGCCTTCGGCAGCTTTACGCGCCAGGGCCTCCAACTGCTTTACGCCCCTGGGGGTTGCACAGTCAGGATAGCGAGCCACACCATTTACGACAACATTCGTGCTTTTTACTTCTATGAGGCATTCGCCACTATGGCATGAAACAGCGAAATCCACTCTAATCCCAGGCTCAATAAGTCGTTCGCGCATAATTCCACTGTAGGCCTCAAGGCCTGGTATCAAATGCAATTTCAAGGCTTCTTCGACGATCCGGTTGGAAATATGAGTGTCTGTGCCCACCCAAAGTCCATCTGTTTGGATCGCGCGCCAGGTGAAGCGTCTCTTTCGTGTTAGGTCTTCGCTGTCCCAGATAAGCGCTTGCATGCCGGACCTCAAACAATCGGTCATTGCCCCAGAGTTTGCGCAATAGACAAGCTCTGTGGTTCCATCCTGCAATTCCATTTCGACCAGAAATCGCTGTTTCCTTTGCAAAAAAATCGCAAACTGTTGTGGTTTGGGAAATGCCATAAACACAGGTTGTGGCTTCATGTAATCGTGCCTATCCGCGTTTCACCCATAGGCTCAACATCTGGGCATGCAAGATTGTTGCCCGATGACTGCAACGTGGCGGATTCGAATATGAGTTTTGGTTTGTCCGTCATTCCTTTGTCTCTTTCTTCACCGTGCTCGTCCCGTAGTCCAAGTGCAACGATTTCAATTGTATTCCAGCATTGGTCAGAACATACCTCTGTTTCGAGGACGTGGGTTTGTCAGGAACGGTCATTCTGAGAATTCCACCGTCCAGAAGTGGCTCCAGATGCGTCGCCTTGAAGTGCGGCCGTTGGGTATAGCCTGCAGCAGCCATGAGCTCGGCCAGAGAGCGAGGCGCATCGGCATGCTGCACGATCACCCATTGGACGTCCGTAAGCTCCTTCAGTACGGGCACTTGTTCGGTGCTATTCTGAGCGACTTGTTCAGTGACTTGTACAGTCGGTCCGTTCTCGGATGCGGTAGGGGTAACAAGCTGTTTTTGTTCGCTAATATCATCCTGTGGGCCTAGGAAGCGCGCGCGCAGATGGTCAGCCAGAGCAAACTTTCCCTCGACCCCAGCGCTTGGCCTGAGGATGACCTGTACGGCCAAGTGCTGAGCAAGTTCGCGCACCGCAGGACCGGGAAGGCCGGTCAATGCCTTGATGTCGGCCAGATCGATTTCGCCATTGCGTATCAAATAGGCGAAAACAGCGGCTTCGTACTCGGAAAGCTGAACGCCCAAGCTCGCCTGTGCCAGAAGCTGCTCCTCGGTGACGAGCTTCTCCCTGCGGAGCCGCAATCGGAAGCTCTTCTCCGCTTTGTCGTTCTCGATCTCGGGCGGGACAAAGCCCAGCCGACGCCAGCCGTCGAAGATTGCCCCAACACCGGTCCCACCCTGATCGGAAAGACCGATGCGCCGGAACGCACCGACAATTCGCGGGTTTCGAACCTCTTTGTCGCCCGGATCCAGCAGCTGTTCGCGCGATGCCAGCGCATCGCCCGGATTGTAGAATTCGGCTTGATCTTGAAAGAACCGGATGACAGGTACACGTGTGGCGTCACCAAAGTCCTGATGGATAAGAAGATTGATGGCCGCTTCGCGGAACGAGATGTAGTCGGGTGGATCGTCATGCCTGCGCAGTGTCGTCGGATCGACGGCGAAGGGCTTCTCACTGTGCTTGAGGTAGAAATCGAGAATTGCCTTCCAGGCTTCAATCAGGTTTGCTTCGATTATTACTCGATCAGCCCAACGAATGCTCGGCGCATATTCGCTCGCGCCGTGCCTGTAAAGCTGAAGGTCCACGACAATACGTGGTAGTTCCTGTCTGATATATTCTCCTGATCCGAGAACTATGATTGCTGCTCGGGTTGGCAGAAGTTTACCTTCACGCTCGACCAGAAAGCCCCACTCGCGCAAAAATGATGTGTCATCGGCCGAGCCGCTCTTGCCCGGATTGCTGGCTTCGAATCTTACCCGATACCAGCGGACCGTTCCCTCGTCGAAACATTTTGTGGGGTCCAAATCCAGAGTCTCGGAATCATAGGTGATGCTGCCTGCATCGCGAACAAAGCGCAGAAGCTCTTCTCCTGTGCAGGCATAGTCCCCACTTCCTCTCCGGATATAGGCCTTCTTCGGATTTTTGTCCAAGTAGACCGGCTTTGCATGTCTTGGGGCTTCCGGCACGTAGAAACAGATCACAGAGCCCTCCGGCATCGTGTGAATATCACCCGCAATCGGCAAGATAACGCTGATCTTTTGCACGTCACGCACCTGGCCGAAAAAGTCGTTTTGTACCTTGTCGAGGTCGCTGACACCGCTGATCGAAAACGTCCCGTTGGATTCCTTCACGCCGAAGACCAGATGTCCACCTTTGGTGTTGGCAAAGGCACTCACTGTTTCAAGCGCAGTCTTTGGGACAGCCCACGCCGCTTCCTTGAATTCAATGTCATCCCATTCGACAGACTGAAGCCGGGCTAGAAACTCATCACGCGTCATGGCTTACTCCACCACGAAACGTAGCTTGGTCGTGTCCTTACCCTTGCAGCGGTCGCTCAAGAACGACTCGAAGCGCTTGCGCAGATCCTCGGGCGTTGCTGGCGATCCGCCATGGAGCAGCGCCTTCCGGATGTCCTCACCAGTGACGCTAATCTTCTCCAGACCCGACAGCGCCTCCTGAACGGCGGCGATGAAGTCGGACGTCACTGGGTCTGGCAACGTCTTCGATGAGATAAAGCAGTCGATCAGGTTCCGCGCGTTCGACTTCAGGAGGTCGAAGTTGGCTTGGATGGTCGGGTCATCAAGGTTGTCGAGTAGGGTCTGCCGCCAGCCTTCTAGAAGTTGGTCAAGCCCATCATCGAGTTGCTTCAGAACATTGGCGGCGGGGAGCATATCGCCTTGCTCATTGGCGGGTCGGAAGTTGCAGTGCGGGCAGACTGGGTTGGCCGAAAGCTCTGACTCGACTAGTGATGCGCAGCTCTTCAATTTGTCCAGCTTCTCCTCGAAGCTCGTCAACTGGCTGGTAGGCATCAGTGCGATGCCGGCCATGGCACGCATCGCAACTAGACGGGTGTCCTTGCGTAAAGCCGACTTGGATTTGTCCTCCCCAACGCCAAGGCGAGCCTTGCTGTGCTGTCCGACATAGGCAGTGATGTAGTCCTTCTTGAGCCGGGCCAGCGTCTGCCTGTACTCGGCCACATGCTGTGCGGTCCGATCCACAGCAAGCTTGTCGAGAACCTGTTTTCGAGTCTCCTTAGCCTGCTTCACCCAAGCATGATCCGCCGACAGGACCATCTCGGCCTGCGATAGGTAGCTCGCTAAGGTCCCGAGTTCAGTGACCAGCTCAAGCATTCCCTCGACCGATTCCAGGACTTCGAGGTTCTTCTTCTGGGCCGCAATGTCATCGGAACCGATGCGCAGGTTCTTCAGCTTGCCGACCGTGTTGTAGGGCGCTAGGCTCTCTGTGAAGCCCTTAAACGCATCGAGCTTGGTACGCCAGTCGTGGATCTCCTCGTCCCGCAACAGCGGTTGACCCCAAAAGTTCAGCCGGCCAGCCATGTCCGTGGCGGCGCTTAGCACGCGCCGGGTCAGCTTCCCTACATTTTCCTGGAGCAGTTTGACGGGCTCGTCCGAGCCCTGCGTTGCCTGCTGTGCGAGCCCGGGTGGCAGACCGAGCATCTCGAACAGCGAGCGGAGCAGGGCGACGTTGATCTCCTTTGGAGCCTCGACGTGCTTGAACTGCTTGAGCTCGTCGAGCGACCGTTCAGCGAGCAACGTGATCTTGCCTGAGTCGATCTTGTCGCCGGTGATCGCGAGGACTATGTCGCCGGCATAGACCAGTCCGCCCAGAACAGTGGCCAGAAGATCGGGCTCAAGGCGGAATCTAATAGGGGAGAAATACTCAACGTCGGTGGCACCGCTGACCAACTCGCCGCGGTTCAGCACCTGGCCATTCCCCTTGGCCTTCAACCGGGCCAAAACCTCCTGTGCGAACCGTGACCGGGTGGGATCGATCCGATCGCCATCAAGCATCTCCAGCCCGTCGAGAATGACGACTGCGTCCTTCGTGCGATTTCCGCCTGCAAGCGCACGGAGGGCGTTCCCTACGAGCTGCTTCCTGTTCGACTCGGTCACGAGCGCGGAGAAAGTCGGGTGCTCGGGCGCCGCCTCGGCGAACTGGTTGTTCAGCGCGAGGCCAGAGATGACGTTCACGACGTCGCGGAAATTGATCCGCTCTTCCGGGCCCAGCCGGGCCTTGTCGCGCAGAGAAATGCCCTTGGTCCACTCCTGCAATGTCTTAGTTTTTCCCTGATAGGTGACATCGAAGGCCGTCATCTGCTTTTCCTGCAGCCACTTGCTCATGTCACGCAGGGCATCTTTAGCCTTGTCGAGGTAGATTGACTTCGCGCCGCCGCTGGCTGCTGATGCGAGATCCTGAGCGGCAGCATAGAAGGAGAGATGACGCTTGATCGCATCGTCGAGCCCCTTCAGCCGGAAGAAGACCTCATCGGCCTTGTGGTCGTCTCGGAACCGCGGGGGCTCGAACGGCTGAATGAAATAGATGTAGAAGTCCCGCTCGGGCTGAGCTGTTGGCCGATCGTTCGGTGCGCCGAAGAAAAGGTACCCGCAACGCTCGACGCGACGGTCCTGCCATTCAATCTGGTACTGCCAGATTTCGTGGCCGGTGACATAGGTGGTTTCGTCTGTCCGCTCCATCAGTTGTCGGATGGCGCTGTAGAAGGCGCGATCGAGCGCATCGTCAGAAAGAGCTTCAGATCGCTTCTCGACTTGAGCGTCGTAATCTACGTCCTTCTTCAGATCGAGATAGTACTGCTCGGTGTCGGGCGCTTTGGAGATGAACTGGCCGTTGACGGTCTTCAGCGTTTCTCGAAGGACGGTCTGGACGAGAGAAAGGAGGTCGGCCTCAGGCTCGCCGCCCATCTCCTCAATGCCCGGCTGGAACAGACAGAGTGTATCCCGAAGTTCCTCGGCGGTCGGGCCAACAGGGACATAGATGTCTCCGCCCGTTGTGAGGCGATGCACCGCGAGCCCATCGATGATCCGCAGCGCCATGGGTTTATATGCCGGGCGGGTGAACGCCTTCCTCACGCGTTCCGACAGAACCTCCGACACCTTAAGTACCGGTCCGATGTTCGGATCCGCGCGTAGCACGGAGTTTGATGTGACCGTTTCCCAGAACTTATCGAAGCCGATCAAGCCTGGGCGTTCCTCTGGCACATCATCGTTCAGGATCACCTGAATTTGATCCCGGAGCGTGACAAGTGCCCCCCGCTTTTCAGTGAAAACCAGACTCTCGAACGTTCCTATATAGTCAGGATGCACAGGGAACAGCCTCACAAACTCATCCATGCGCTCATTCATCGAGCCATAGAATTTAGCGAACGGTGTTAGATAGGCGCGGATCTTGTTCTGCTGATCAGCTGTCTTCTTCAGGAGGCGCTCGGCCACCACGAAGCTGACGTCCTGCCGTGCGAGCAGGACCTGCGTGAAGCGATCTTTCACACGGCGGAGGCTGTCGGCGACGTGCTGGAAGCGGCTGCTGTCGAAGACAGCTTCCTGAACCCCAGCAACGAAGCGGAACCGCAGGTGCTTCGTAACCTCACCGATCTCGCGTAGAAAAGAGAGATCGAGAACCAGATCGTGATCCTTGCGCGATCGCAGGTATTCGAGGAATTCATCGACTACGAGGAGAACGCCGTGATTCGGGTGGACATCGGCGAATGCCGCCATCATCTCGTCGAAGGCTGCCTTATTGTTGATGACCTTGTCAGCTGGCGGGAAGGAATAGCTGACGCCGTGCTTTTCGAGGAAGACCTCGAGCTGTTGCGTGATGATGTCTCTCAGAGACATCTGGCTGGAGACCTCAATCCGGTGGACCTTGAATTTCCCAGCGATCGCGGCAGCGGCTTCGGCGACCATATGATGGCGGATCATCTGGACATAGGCTGCGTCCTCAGCCACCAGCGAAAGCAGCGACATCAGGTGAGATTTACCTGTGCCGTAGTTGCCGACAACTAGCACGCCCTTATGATCCACGGCCTCATCGAACGAAAGCTGGGGGATCATGAGCTTCGCGATCCGTTCAGCCATGTCGTCAGAAATGACGTAGGTCGATACCAGCTTCTTCGCCTCATCTGGACGATTGGCGTCCAAAAGCTGAATGACCGACTCAATCGGCTCGAACTGAATAAGATCGCCATAACGCATCGGCATCCCGTGTTCCCCCTTCACTGAATTTTGAACGGGACTAGGCCGTCGATGCCGTAGTCCTGATGTTCTGGATGTCCTGTTGTGGCATAGGAAAGCCTGTCGTCCCGAAGTTCCCCTGGCCACACCGCAATGACGCGACGCGCGTGGGCATGTCGCTTTAATAAATCGAGCGGGCTAAGCTGCAGTGTCCGATCGAAAAGAATCTCGATGTTGTCCATGAGCAGAAGCCCATGGCAGGAAAATTTATCCGAGAGGTCCTTAAGTATGTCGGCCGCTTGCAAATGTCTTCTCGTGCTCGGAACTGTAAGTAATTCACGGCCGATGGCTGCTCCCACACTCAATAACCGCGTCTGCCTGCGCGCTGATAGCTGCCCGAGCAAATTGCTCTTTCCAGATTGGGGCGGACCGATCAGCAGAACCAACTTGCTGTTCAGGCCCGAAATGTCCTCGACAAGGCTATCCAACTTTTCGATCATGTTTCAGCCTTTGTCGCTGTGCCGAGTTCGGCACCATTGAGCAGAACGATCTGTTGGTCTTGCGGCTGTCTGGCGGCAGGGTCTGTGTCCAGCCCAAGACGCTTTAGGGCATAATAAAGAAAGGCTCGGCGGACCTTGATTTTTGCCTTTCCAATACGCATGCCATAGTCAAGCGCGATGACTTTCTTCTGCGTTTCGGACAGTTCTGGGTGTGGACCAATTTCCAGAACAACGTGCTCATGCCAATCAGCATCGGTGGCAGGATTAGATGTTCTCAGTTTCGTCCCGCGAGTCTCCAAGATCCGAGATAGCACGAAGTCCTTGAAAGATTTGTCTGTTCCACAAAAAGCGCGGATGTGCCAACGAAAGCCGTCAAAGCCGACGGCATGTGGCTCTATCCATCGCCATCTGGGTTCTGGACGAGAAAGTGATTGATACTTGATCTCGATCGCTTCCTCTCGGCGGATGGCGGCGACCACAGTGCGAAGCGTTTTTGCATCCACTCCTCGAACGGGCGTTGGTGCGGCATCGAATTCAGGAAGCTGGCCGATCCAAGCGTCTGTCCTTTCGAGAATGCCGTCAGCCACAGACCGAAGTTGAGCAAGGTAGCGACTAGCATCGGGTTTGAGAAAGACAGGAGAAAAAGCTGGGTCACGGACATACGCGCGAGCGCTTTTGTCATAAGTCATGTTAGCCGAAGCCATACCGATATAGCGGTTTAGATCGTTGGACGCTTGGTTCACCGATACACCAAACGCTTCCATCAGATCGCCCCGATTCACATGCCCCTCCCAAAATAGGCGGAACTCGATGAATTCGAGCCGACGCTCGACACCCCAACGAAGATCCATCCTTTCTGAATCCACAACGCCCTCCCGGTGATGTGACAGACAACGAAACTGTGCGCGCACAGTTTCTGGTCCCCATTCGGAGAGTAGCGAAGTAGGGTGGCACATTCAATCAAAATCGCGCGAAGGGTGTAGGTAGCTATGCTGCCTTGCCTCCGAGCATACCGGCGATTTTTCCGGCCACACTGTTCGCCGCTGCCTTTACCGGATCAGCGGCCAAATGGGCGTAGCGGGCGGTAGTCTGAACCTGGCAATGTCCGAGGAGTTTGCCGATCATTGGTAAGCCTTGGCCATTGGCCACGGCGACGGAGGCGAAGGTGTGGCGCAAATCGTGGATGCGGACATCCTCAATGCCGGCGCGCTTGCGGATGCGCTGCCACGGCGGCTGGAGATCGGTCAAATGGGCACCGGCCAGTATGCCGGTAATGACCCAGGGGTTGTCGGGCAGGCGTTCAATCTGCTTCAGCACTTCGACGGCCGGACCGCCGATGTGGACGGTCTTGGCACCGGTCTTAGAGTCCGGCAGGTTCAGCGCGCCATGCTCCAGATCGACGTAGTCCCATTTCAAGGTCATGATCTCGCCCAGTCTGCAGCCGGTGAAAATCAGCAGGCGGATGGCGTTGATCGCTGACTGGCTTTCGATGCCGTCGATTTCGCATTGGCGCAGGATCTCCCCCAACCTGGCCAACTCGTCTTTTGATAGATACCGCTCGCGCTTTTTTTCAGGGTACTTCTCGACGTGGCGGCAGGGGTTCGATCCGTCCGGTCGTAAGCCCCAGATTTCTGCAAGGTTGAACATCTTTGACAGAAATTGAAGGGACCGGTTTGCCTGGACAGGTGCGAAACGGAGATCGTGATGCAGGCGGGCGATGTCGGCACGGGTGATCGTGCCCACCTGCAGGCGTCCGATCCGGGGATTGATGTAGCTTTTCAGGTAATAGCGATACCCGACCACCGTTCGTGGTTTGCAATGGTGATCGGCATGCTCGTTGACGACCCGTTCACCGAATTCTGAAACGATGGGGTCCCGTCGTGCTTTGTCGCGGGCAGCGGCAGGATCTGTGCCTTCATTGACGGCGGCCAGCACCTTGATCGCTTCGGTCCTTGCCTTTTCGGTGGTGAGGATGCCGTGCAGCCCTAATGCCATGCGCCGGAAGGATCTGCCAACCCGGTACTGGACCAGATAGGATCTCTTGCCGCTGGGTAGGATGCGGATGCCGAATCC
>CAIYCT010000311.1 GCA_903924765.1 uncultured Rhodospirillaceae bacterium
CCCTAAAGACGCTCAGAAAGAAAGCCCTGGATTGCTCTGTCAGTGCATTGATAAAATTAAGTTTTCTTATTTCGTCTGACCCTTGACACCCCCTGGGTTTTCCTTTACACAGCGCACACTTTGCCCATTTGCAGGACCTTCGTGCACGGAAAAGGATGTCTTTTTCATAGACAGCCTGAGCAAGCCGTGCGCGAATTATGGATACGATGACGAAAACACCGCCAGTTCCTTCCGCTTCACTTTCTTCCACGCCCCGCCCGACCGGGGCCAATGCCGCACTTGTTCTTGCCGATGGAACCGTCCTATGGGGACTGGGCGCCGGCGCGTTCGGTCAGGCGGTGGGCGAGGTGGTGTTCAATACGGCCATCACCGGCTATCAAGAAGTGCTGACTGATCCGTCCTATGCGGGGCAGATCATTACCTTCACCTTCCCGCATATCGGCAATGTGGGTGCCAACCCTGAAGATTTTGAGGCCACCAACGTGGCTGCTCGGGGCTGTATCCTGCGCGCCGACGTGACGGACCCGTCCAATTGGCGCTCGACACAGCATTTAGACAAATGGCTGATTTCGCAAAACATCATTGGCATCACCGGGATCGACACGCGGGCCTTGACCCGGCGCATTCGCAGCCTTGGCGCGCCCAATGGAACCATCGTCCATGGTCAAGACGGCAAGATCGATCTTGATGCGGCGTTGGCGGCGGCGCAGTCGTGGCCTGGATTGGAAGGCATGGATTTGGCCAAAGAGGTCACCTGTAGCCAATCCTATACTTGGGAACAAACCGAATGGCGTTTGGGCCGCAATTTCGGCCATCAGAATTCGCCCAAATACCATGTGGTGGCGTTGGATTTTGGCGCCAAGCGCAACATTCTGCGGTGTTTGGCGGGGGCCGGATGTCGAGTGACTGTGTTGCCCGCTCAAGCGACGGCCGAGGATATCCTGCGACTGAAGCCCGATGGCGTTTTTCTGTCCAACGGCCCTGGCGATCCGGCGGCGACGGGCGAATATGCCGTGCCCGCCATTCGCGGCGTTCTGGACAAAGGCAAGCCGTTGTTCGGCATTTGCCTGGGGCATCAAATGCTGGCTTTGGCCTTGGGGGCCAAGACCTACAAGATGGATATCGGCCATCGCGGCGCCAATCATCCGGTCAAGGATTTGGTCACCGGCAAGGTCGAGATCACCAGCCAAAATCACGGTTTCGCCGTGGACGAGGCCAGCTTGCCGTCGGGCGTGACCATTACCCACCGCTCGTTGTTCGACGGCACCGTCGAGGGCCTGTCGGTGGACGGACGCCCGGTATTCTCGGTTCAGTACCATCCCGAAGCCAGCCCCGGCCCGCAAGATGCCCATTATCTGTTTCGGCGTTTCGTCGATTTGATGGATAGGACGTAAATATTCCATGCCCAAACGCACAGACATTCACTCCATCCTGATCATCGGCGCTGGACCCATCATCATCGGGCAGGCCTGCGAGTTCGACTATTCCGGCGTGCAAGCGTGCAAGGCGCTGAAGGAAGAGGGCTACCGGGTCATTCTGGTCAATTCCAATCCTGCCACCATTATGACCGATCCTGAACTGGCCGACGCCACCTATGTGGAGCCGATCACGCCTGAGATCGTCGCCAAGATTATCGAGAAGGAACGTCCCGACGCGCTGCTGCCCACCATGGGCGGACAGACCGCGCTGAATTGCGCCATGAAGCTGGCGGAAGACGGAACGCTGGAAAAGTACGGCGTGGAGATGATCGCCGCCAAGCGCGATGTCATCAACAAGGCCGAGGATCGCCAATTGTTCCGCGAGGCCATGGACAAGATCGGTTTGGAATCGCCCAAGTCGCGCATGGTCCACACCTTGGCCGAAGCGCGCGAAGCTCTGGAATTCGTGGGCTTGCCCGCCATCATCCGCCCGTCCTTCACCTTGGCCGGCACCGGCGGCGGCATCGCCTATAACCGCGAAGAGTTCGAAAACATCGTCGCTGGTGGTCTGGCTGCCAGTCCGGTCCATCAGGTGCTGGTGGAAGAATCGGTGCTGGGCTGGAAAGAATACGAGATGGAGGTTGTCCGCGATCACAAGGACAATTGCATCATCATCTGTTCCATTGAGAATTTGGACCCCATGGGTGTGCATACGGGCGATTCCATCACAGTAGCTCCG
>CAIYCT010000312.1 GCA_903924765.1 uncultured Rhodospirillaceae bacterium
GACCATCCTCCGCAAGGAAGGCAAGAAGAAATAGGATTGCGCTATGTTGTCGCCGAAGGAACTTTTCGAGCGCCGTAAACGGCGCACCCGCATTACCCTTACGAAGAAATCTGCTGGACGTCCGCGTCTATCGGTTTTTCGTTCGGCCAACCACATCTATGCCCAGATCATCGATGATGCTCATGGCAAGACTTTGGCTTCGGCCTCGTCCGTTGAGAAGGATCTCAAGGGCTGCCTGAAGTGCGGTGGCGACAAAGCCGCCGCGACCGCCGTCGGCAAGTTGCTGGCCGAGCGGGCCAAGGCTGCGGGCATCATGGAAGTGGTGTTCGATCGTGGTGGGTACATTTATCATGGCCGCGTCCAAGCGCTGGCCGAAGCGGCCCGCGAAGGCGGGCTCTCATTCTAAGGAATAAAAGCGATGGCTCGTAGTCCAGGTCCCAATCGTGAATCTCCGGATCGTACCCGTCGTGGCCGCACTGGCCCCGGCGGCGAGGGTGAACGCGAAGGCGGTCAAGGCGGTCGCGGTCGCGGTCGCAACGCTAATCCCAATGAAGCCAATCGGGAACGCGAAGACAACGAATATGTAGACAAGCTGGTCCACATCAATCGTGTGGCCAAGGTGGTCAAGGGCGGACGTCGTTTCGCTTTCGCCGCTTTGGTGGTGGTGGGTGACGCCAAGGGTCGCGTCGGTTACGGAACGGGCAAGGCCCGTGAAGTTCCCGAAGCCATTCGTAAGGCGACCGAACAAGCCAAGCGTAACCTGATCAAGGTTCCGCTGCGCGAAGGCCGCACCTTGCACCATGACGTATTTGGTCATTTTGGCGCTGGCCGGGTGATTTTGCGTTCGGCTCCTCCGGGCACTGGCATCATTGCTGGCGGTCCGATGCGCGCCGTGTTCGAAACCATGGGCGTGCATGACGTGGTTGCCAAGTGCATGGGCACTTCCAACCCGCACAACATGGTCAAGGCCACGTTTGCCGCGTTGGAAAGCCTGTCCGCTCCCAAAACCATCGCTGCCAAGCGCGGTTTGAAGGTTGGCGACATTATTGCCAGACGCGATGGGCAGGCCGCTGCTCAGAACGCGGCTTAAGGGCGCCGGGCCAGGAGAACAAAAATGACGCAAATAGCGAAAAAAGTTGTCAAGATCACTCAAGTCGGCAGCCCCATTGGTCGTCCTAAGGACCAACGGGCCACCTTGATCGGTCTTGGTTTGAACAAGATGCATCGGACCAAGGAAGTGGAAGACACCCCCTCGGTTCGCGGCATGATCGACAAGGTCCGGCATTTGCTCCGGGTCGAGGAGTAATTATGACGAAGCTTCACGAACTTAAGGACAATGACGGCGCGCACTACAAGTTTAAGCGCGTTGGTCGTGGCATCGGCTCGGGCAAGGGTAAAACCTCGGGTCGCGGCGTCAAGGGTCAGGGCTCGCGTACGGGCGTTTCCCTGCACGGCTTCGAAGGCGGTCAAATGCCGATCTTCCGTCGTTTGCCCAAGCGCGGATTTAACAACCTGTTCGGCAAGGATTACGCCGAGCTGAATATTGGCCGTCTTCAGGCCGCTATCGACAATGGCAAGATCGACGCGTCCGCGTCCATCACCGCCGAACTGCTGTTAGCCGCTGGTATCGTGGTCAAGAGCAACGATGGCGTTCGGCTGTTGGCGAAGGGTGTCTTGACCTCCAAGGTGACCATCGTAGTCGCCGGGGCGTCCAAGGCCGCCATTGAAGCAGTGGAAAAGGCGGGCGGCACGGTTACCGTGACGACGCCTGTCGAAGAACCCGCTGCCGAGTAAAGCGTTTATGGGGCCGTCTTTTTAAGATGGCCCCATTCTTCTATTATACGTCTTCATCTTCGACCGGAGAATGGCATGGCATCCGCCGCTGAACAGCTTGCAGCCAATCTGAATTTCGGGGTTTTGGGGAAGGCGACCGAACTAAAGCAAAGAATTTGGTTCACCCTGGGCGCCCTCGTCGTTTATCGTTTGGGGACTTGGATCCCGATGCCTGGCGTCGATCCGCAAGTGATGGCGGAAATGTTCCGTCAATCGGGCGGCGGCATTCTTGGCATGTTCGATATGTTGTCGGGCGGCGCATTGCAGCGCCTGACCATTTTCGCCCTCAACATCATGCCGTATATTTCTGCATCGATTATCATGCAGCTGATGTCAACCGTTGTTCCCTCCCTTGAGTCCATCAAGAAGGAAGGCGAAAGCGGGCGCAAGCGCATCAATCAATATACCCGCTATCTGACCGTTTTGATCGCCATCTTCCAAGCCTACGGCATTTCCGCTGGCCTGTTGGGGATGACCGGATCGCACGGTTCGGCGGTCATCATGGAAAATGCTTGGATGTTCCGTTTCACCTCGGTGGTGACTTTGGTGGGCGGCACAATGTTCCTGATGTGGCTGGGAGAACAGATTACGGCGCGCGGCATCGGTCAAGGTACTTCATTGATCATCATGGCGGGCATTGTGGCCCAACTGCCCCACGCCATCGCCTCAACCCTGGAATTGGGTCGGACCGGCGCGCTGCCAGCGATTTTGATCGTCCTGTTGTTTGTGATGTCCATCAGCGTGATTGGCGTCATCGTATTCCTGGAACGCGGCCAACGCCGGGTCATCATCCAATATCCCAAACGCCAAGTGGGCAATAAGATGTATGGCGGCGAATCGTCGCATTTGCCGTTGAAGATCAATACCTCGGGCGTCATCCCGCCCATCTTCGCCAGTTCGATCTTGTTGATGCCGGTCACTGTGGCGCAGTTTGCCGCGGCGGGCGGGCCGGAATGGCTGCAAACCTTCAATACCTATATGGGCCGGGGGCAACCGCTTTATTTGGCTCTGTATACGGCCCTGATCGTGTTTTTCGCCTTCTTCTATACCGCCGTGGTGTTCAACCCCGACGATACCGCCGAGAACTTGAAAAAGCATGGCGGATTTATCCCTGGCATCCGACCGGGCAAGAACACGTCGGATTATCTGGACTATATCTTGACCCGACTGACCGTTTTGGGTGCGGCCTATTTAACCGTCTTGTCGATTTTGCCCGAGCTGTTGATTGCCAAATGGTCTTTACCATTTTACTTTGGTGGAACAAGTTTGCTGATCGTCGTGACGGTGACAATGGATACCGTAGCGCAGATACAGTCGCACTTGTTGGCACACCAGTATGAAGGCCTCATAAAAAAATCGAGGCTACGGGGGAGACGCGGATGAACTTAATTTTGTTGGGACCGCCGGGTGGCGGCAAGGGTACGCAAGCCAAGCGCTTGATGGATAAGTTTGGCATGGTTCAGTTGTCCACCGGCGATATGCTGCGGGCCGCCGTGGCCTCTGGTTCCGAGGTTGGGCTAAAGGCCAAGGCGGTGATGGAAGCAGGGCAACTGGTGACCGATGAGATTGTCATCGGCATCATCGATCAGCGCCTGGATAATCCCGACACCAAGAACGGCGTTATCTTCGACGGCTTCCCCAGAACTGTCGCCCAGGCCCAAGCCTTGGACAAAATCTTAGACGCCAAGGGGCGTAAGCTGGATCGCGTCGTGGAAGTGCGTGTGCCCGATCAATTACTGATCGATCGCGTTACCGGACGCTATACCTGCGCTAAATGCGGCGCCGGTTATCATGACACCAATCAAAAGCCCAAGAAGGACGGCGTCTGCGATTCATGCGGCGGCACCGAATTCTTGCGCCGGGCCGATGACAACGCTGAAACCGTTACCAAGCGTTTGTCGGCCTATCATGAACAAACAGCCCCGCTGTTGCCGTATTACGAGGGCAAGGGGTTGCTTAAGGTCATCGATGGCGCTCAGGATATCGCTAAAGTGACCGAGGAGTTGATTGCCCTGCTCGGCAAATAGCCGGCAGTAGGGGCGGGGTTTAAGGAAAATTTTCACTAAAGAGTCAGATAGGGTTGACTCTGGGTTCGATATTCCTATAATCCCGCACCTTCGGCTTCCCCTTTAGGGTGAGGCCCAGGATTGTTCGTTTCGATGGCGTGGTTGCCAGCCGATCTTTTTCAACAAGGGTCGGCCTTTTGTTAATGATAGGGAGTACCCGGCTTTGGCCCGTATCGCAGGTGTCAATATTCCGACAAATAAGCGCGTGTTGATCGCGCTGACCTACATTCACGGTATCGGTCGCGTGAAGGCGGCCGAGATCTGCACGAAGCTGAGTATTCCCGATGAACGTCGGGTCAACCAGCTTTCGGACGATGAAGTTTTGCGCATCCGCGAAATGATCGATGCGGATTACCAGGTCGAAGGCGATCTGCGTCGTTCGGTTTCGATGAATATCAAGCGTCTGATGGATTTGGGCTGCTATCGCGGTCTGCGCCATCGTCGTGGCCTGCCGGTTCGCGGTCAGCGGACGCACACCAACGCCAGAACCCGCAAGGGTCCGGCCAAGCCGATTGCCGGCAAGAAAAAAGTCACGAAGTAAGGATAGTCGAATATGGCCAAGCCTGCCGCTGCCCGGCCCCGTCGCCGCGAACGCAAAAACATCACCTCTGGTGTCGCACACGTGAATTCCACGTTCAACAACACCATGGTCACCATCACCGACGCGCAAGGGAACACCATTTCCTGGTCGTCTTCCGGGATGCAGGGCTTCAAGGGCTCGCGCAAATCCACTCCCTACGCCGCTCAGGTTGCCGCCGAAGACGCGGGCCGCAAGGCCCAAGAACACGGCATGCGGACCTTGGACGTCGAAGTCAAGGGGCCCGGTTCGGGGCGTGAATCGGCTTTGCGGGCTTTACAGGCTGTTGGTTTTTCCATCACCTCGATCCGTGATGTTACCTCCACCCCCCATAATGGGTGCCGTCCTCGCAAGCGCCGTCGGGTCTAATTACCGACCGCTTTCTCCCTTTTATTCGTCCTGATTCAGAGGTCTCGACCGTGCTTCAAAAGAACTGGCAGGAAATGATTAAGCCGAACAAGCTCCACGTTGAAGTGGGGCATGACGCTCAGCGCAAGGCGACCGTCGTCGCCGAGCCGTTGGAACGCGGGTTCGGCACCACCTTGGGTAACTCTTTGCGCCGTGTGTTGTTGTCGTCGCTGCAAGGCGCCGCCGTCACCGCTATACAGATCGAAGGGGTTCTGCACGAATTCTCGTCGGTCCCCGGCGTGCGTGAAGATGTGACCGACATCATCCTCAACATCAAGGCCATGGGCCTGCGCATGCATGGCGAAGGCCCCAAGCGCATGCAGCTGCGCGCCACCGGTCCTGGCGAAGTTACCGCCAGCATGATTGAAGTCGGTCATGACATCGAAATCATGGACCCCGATCTGGTGCTGTGCACCTTGGATCAGGGGGCCAAGCTGATGATCGAATTCACGGTCGAAAGCGGCAAAGGCTACGTGCCTGCCTCGCAAAACCGCCCCGAAGATTCGCCGATCGGCCTGATCCCCATCGACGCCATCTTCTCGCCGGTTCGCAAGGTTGCCTACAAGGTGGAAAACACCCGCGTCGGCCAAGTCACCGACTATGACAAGCTGTCGATGATCGTTGAGACCAACGGCGCAGCGCGTCCCGAAGACGCGGTGGCCTTGGCCGCCCGCATCTTGCAGGATCAATTGCAGCTGTTCATCAACTTCGAAGAACCCAGCCATGCGGTCGAAGAAGAACGTCGCGACGAACTGCCGTTCAACAAGAACCTGCTGCGCAAGGTCGACGAGTTGGAATTGTCGGTCCGTTCGGCCAACTGCCTGAAGAACGACAACATCATCTATATCGGCGATTTGGTCCTGAAGACCGAAGCCGAGATGCTGCGCACGCCCAATTTTGGCCGCAAGTCCTTGAACGAGATCAAGGAAGTGTTGTCGCAGATGGGGTTGCATCTGGGTATGGAAATCAGCAATTGGCCCCCCGAAAACATCGAGGATCTGGCCAAGAAGCTGGAAGAGCCCTACTGAGAAAGCTTTCCCCATCTTAAAGTGGGGATTTAAGGGACCAAGCGGGTCCACACCGGTCGTACTCTCCTGCATGTTTCACATGCGACTTAAACAAGTTGTCAGCAAAGCTGACGGGAACGGGGCGGCCGGTTTCGTTATCGGTTCTCGCCCGTCGAGACCAGGAAAGAGGAGAGTGTCATGCGTCACGGAATGTCTGGTCGTAAACTTAATCGGACCAGTTCGCATCGCAAGGCCATGTTCGCCAATATGGCGGCGGCTTTGTTCAAGCACGAGCAAATCAAGACCACCCTGCCCAAGGCCAAGGACCTGCGTCCCATCGCCGAGAAGCTGATCACTCAAGCCAAGCGCGGCACGTTGCATGATCGCCGTTTGGTTTACGCTTTCCTGCGTGATGACGCCGTGGTGAGCAAGTTGTTCTCGGTTATTGCCGAACGCTACAAGACCCGCCAAGGCGGTTACACCCGCGTACTCAAGGCCGGTTTCCGCTATGGGGATTGCGCGCCTCTGGCTTTCATCGAGTTGATCGATCGCGACGTTGCGGCCAAGGGGTTGGATTCCGGCCCGACCGCCGCCGATCTGAGCGAGCAAGACGAAGAATAGGCTTCTGCCTTTGGAAGTCTGACAAAGCCCAGGAGCAATCCTGGGCTTTGTTGTTTTTGCAACGGTGTCTTTGGGGGTATAGTTTCGGCGCCGATGTGCTAGCCTAAGGACCTCTCCGCATGACCGAACGGGCTTTATTTCAAGGGGTGATGGAAACCGCCGCCACTCCCATTGTGATTTTATCAAAGACGTTCACGGTTCATTATCTTAATCCCGAAGCCGAAGCCTTGTGGGGCGTTTCTTCGTCGCAAATGCAGGGGACGTCTTTTTACGCGAATATTTGGCAGGGCGATTTGGGTGATATTACCCCAGAAACCTTGACCGAGGTTTTGGCGGGAACATTAAAGCGCGGGCTAGGAACCCGAATTCAGCACAGCGACGGAAGCGAACGGACCATCCTTTGGAATATCGGTCTGGCCGGAGAATCCGATTTGGTTTTGGTCGGCATGGATGTGACTGGCTATCACCGCGCCGAGGAAGCCTTACGCGAACGCGAAGCCCGCATGTCGTCAATCATCGCCACCGCTCCCGACGCAATTGTCACCATCGATGAAAGCGGGTTAATTCAGTCCTTCAGCCAAGCGGCCGAAGTGATGTTCGGCTACCCTGCTGGCGAAGTGGTCGGTCGCAATATCTCCTTATTAATGCCGTCGCCCCATCGTGAACAGCATGACAGCTATCTTGATCGGTATCTTAAAACCCAGGAACGTCACATCATCGGCATCGGCCGCAAGATCGAAGCGCAGCACAAGGATGGCACGGTGTTCCCTGTCGAATTGGCGGTGGGCGAGGTGGGGGCGGGAAGTTCTCGCATTTTCACCGGATTCATCCGGGACCTAAGCGCCCGGGTCCAAATGGAAGAGGAACTGCGACAGGCGCAAAAGATGGAGGCCATTGGTCAGTTAACCGGTGGCGTAGCCCACGATTTCAATAACATTCTGACGGTGATCGGCGGCAATCTCGAATTGCTGGAGAGTAAAGTGACCACCGATCTTCAACACGAGTTGGTGGCCGAGGCGCAAGAAGCTACTCAATTGGGCGCCACGTTATCTCATCGCTTGCTGGCATTCGGCCGCAGACAGCCGCTAAGTCCCAAACCGTTGGACTTGTCAGCCCTGGTGGCCGGAATGGCGGACTTGTTGCAGCGGACATTGGGCCACGCCATTACAGTTGTGTCGCGTCTACAGGCCAATTTGCCATTGACCATTGCCGATCCTGGGCAAATTGAAAACGCCCTGCTTAATCTTGCGATCAATGCGCGCGACGCCATGCCCAATGGCGGCACGTTGATCCTGGAAACAGGGGTGGCCTATTTGGATCAGGATTATGTAGCCCTCCACCCCCACATGCAGACCGGGGGCTATGTCACTCTGTTCGTCACCGATAACGGCACGGGAATGAGTCCCGAGGTCAAGGCCCAGGCATTCGATCCGTTCTTCACCACCAAGGGACCGGGGCGGGGCACCGGGTTGGGATTGAGTTCAGTCTATGGCTTGGTCAAGCAGAGCGGCGGGAACATCCAGCTTTATAGCGAGCCAGGACTGGGCACCACCATTAAGATCTATTTGCCGCCCGCTGACGTGGTGGAATCGCCCAAAGAGGAGGCGAGGTCGGTGTTGTCCGCTCCGCCTACCGGCGCAACCGTGCTGGTGGTCGAGGACGATCCCAGGGTTCGCAAGGTTTCTATGCGTCGCATTTCCGAAATGGGCTATCGAGTGCTGGAAGCTGATCGGGCTGTGCGCGCCATCGAAATTTTGGAAGGGGAGCCTCGGGTGGACATATTGTTCACTGACGTCATGATGCCCGGTGGATTGTCAGGACTTGATCTGGCTCTGATGGTCCGGCAGCGCTGGCCACGAACCAAGATCCTGCTGACTTCGGGCTATGCCGATCCCAGCGTCAAGGGCAAAAGCGATTTGCCGTGGATCAGCAAACCCTACAATACGCGCCAATTGGCCAAGATTTTAAGGGACCTGCTGGGGTAGGGTTTATTCCACCGTCACCGTTGCCGCCAGTACATAGCCAACCCCGCGCACGGTCTTAATCAATTCCGGCGCTTCGGGGTGTTTTTCCAGCTTCTTGCGCAGTCGTCCGATCTGGGTGTCAATGGCGCGGTCATAGGGCGACCATTCCTGGCCTTTGGTCAAATCCATCAAGGTTTCCCGCGACAGAACCCGCTGCGCGTTCTGGGCCAGGATTTTCAGCAATTCGAATTCTCCGGCAGTCAAGGCGACGGGCTCGCCGGTTCCCTGGATCAGACAGCGGCGGTGAAGGTCCAGCCGCCATTGCTCGAAGCAGAGGGTCTGCGCTGGGCCGGTGCTGGATTCGACGGTCGAACCATTCGGTTGAACCCGGCGCATCACCGTGCGGATGCGAGCCAGGACTTCGCGCAAATGAAAGGGCTTGGCGATGTAATCATCAGCGCCCGCTTCTAATCCAGCCACCCGATCGATCACGTCGGATTTTCCCGTTAGCATGATGATGGGCACCATCGAGGTTTGGCGCAGATGACGGGCCAGGGTCAGCCCATCTTCGCCCGGCAGAGTCAAATCCATCAGTACCAGATCGATCATTTCCGCCGCGAAGATTTGGCGCATTTGTCCGCCGTCAGCGGCTTCCAACACTCGGAATCGCTCTTCTTCCAAATAGTGGCGCAGCATGGTTCTAATCTGCCGATCATCGTCGATGACCAGGACGGTGGAGGTTTCAGGCATAAAGTCTTGCGGTTTCTTGCCAAAGTGAATTGAAACAAACTGTCACACTCCGTTTGACTTCGCCACAAAGAAATCTTTGATTGGCATATTGGGGTGACATGAGTGGGGTATAAAAACTTCGATTTAAAAGAGATGGTAAGTTTTAGGAAGGGGTGTGTCCATGTATGTCTCGGCTTGGTCTGCAAATCCTGTAAGCGCCGACTACTTGGCGTCGACCTTGTGTCGCAATATGGAGCGTCAGGTGGCGACGCGCATCGCCCAACAGGGCGCCTTGCTAAAAGTCCAATCGGACCACATCATCTTCCACGAAGGGGATGAGTCAGACAGCGTCTACGAAATCGTCAAGGGCATGGTCAAGCTTTACAAGCTGTTGCCCGACGGAAGGCGGCAAATCACTGGATTTGTTTCGGCTGGCGACCTAATGGGATTGGCTCACAAAGACACATTCACCCATACGTCAGAAGCGGTGACCGAGGTTGTGTTGTTTCGCATCCCCAAAGCTCGATTTGATCGCTTCGTCGATGAGGTTCCCGGATTGGCGCGGTCGTTGTTGAACGCGGCGCAAGACGAATTGCATTTCGCTCATGATCAATTGCTGCTGCTGGGCCGCAAGACGGCGTTGGAGCGGATCGCATCGTTTTTGCTGACCATGACCGAGCGATTCGGCGAATTGGTCGAGGGCGGGACGACGTCCATTCCGGTGCCCATGCGTCGGTGTGATATCGCCGATTATTTGGGGCTGACCATCGAGACCGTCAGTCGAGGGCTGTCACGGCTCAAAAAGGATGGAATCGTCAAGGATTTGAATGGCGGACGGACCATGCTGGTCGATCAGGATCGTTTGATCGATTTGTCGGCCGGCGACGATTGCGTGGATATGTAAGGGATGGACGAAATGAGTTGCGTCTCAAGCATTCAAGACCAAGGCGTTGGCATTCGATCCCACGTGCAGAAGGCTAAGGATCAAGTGGCCCTGGTGGTGACGTCGGATACGGAGATTCGCAAGCGCTGCCTTGAAGCGGCGCAAAGCGCGGGTCTCAGCGTCGAATGTGCCGAACGGGGCGTGACGGCCCTTAATTTGGCGCGCGCCTTGATTCCTGATGTCATTTTGCTGGATGTGGAATTGCGCGACGTCAACGGTCTAGAACTGGTGACTTGGCTGCGGTCGGACCAGACTTTGCGCAATGTGCCGGTTATCGCTTTCTCCACCTTTGCTGGAGACCGCGTGGACCCGCGTTTCAGCGCCACCAGCGGCGTGGTCGCTCTGTTGGCGAAACCGCTTCAAATCAAGGAACTGGGTCAACTGGTCCGCAAGGTTATTTAGGCGGAAAGATGCCATCGACCAGGGATCTTAATTCCTGGCGGGCGGTCACTTCGCTGATGGATAGGCGGGATGACAGTTTGGGATGGCGTAAGTCCAGCAACGTCAAGCCTTCCAGGAACAGCGAGCGGTAGATCACCCGCTCGCCCAATCCCGGCAACAGACGAAAACCGATCCGCTTCGATAGATCGTCCAGCAAATGGGCCATGCCGCGCTTGTTGCGGGCATCCAGCGATGACAAGCGGTTGCGTACCACGATCCAATCGACCATGGCTTTTTCGCCACGCATGGCGCGGCGCTTCTTGGTGTCCCACACCAACTCGGCATACAGGCTGGGTTCCTTGATTTTCAAGGTCGTGGGGTCCACATGGGCCAAAACGTCCAGATCGATCAGGCTGTCGTTTAGCGGAGTCACCAAGGTGGTGGCGAAGGAGTGGCCCAGGCGCGACAGGTAATGATCGCTGCCGGGCGTGTCCAGCACCAAAACATCGTGGCGACTTCCCATATCCTCAATGGCGGCCAGCAGTTTGGCCTCGTCGGCGCTTTGGTCGGCGGTGGGCGGGATGGCCAAATGGTCGGAGCAAGGCAGATCAAGGCCGTCCTTGGCGTTGCGGGCCAAGCGGTTTTCCAAATAGCGGGTCAGGGTGGCTTGCCGTGCGTCCAGATCCAGCGATCCGACACTTAAGTTCCGATAAAGCAGGGAAACGATCAGATGCATGGACAGGGTCGACTTGCCCGTCCCGCCCTTTTCATTTCCCACCACGATGATATGGGCTTTGGTCATGCAATCCTGATGGGAAAATCTCGTAAGAGGCCATAATCTTATATGAAGTCTAGCAGAGGGCCGCGGGCTTCGCTAACGTCTTGTGGCAAAGATTTTATGAAAGGGCGTTACAGTGGCCGAGACGGCGGATTGCGTGGTGATCGGGGCGGGAGTGATCGGCTTGGCGGTGGCTCGGGCGCTGGCGCTGGCGGGCCGGGACGTTTTGGTGCTGGAAGCCAAGGGGGCCATCGGCACCGGCATTTCGTCACGCAATAGCGAGGTCATTCACGGCGGTATGTATTACCCGCCCGGCAGTCTGCGCGCCCAACTGTGCGTCGAAGGCAATGGAGTGTTGCGCGATTACGCCTCGCGACGCGGGGTGGATTTCACCATGGTCGGCAAGCTCATCGTGGCGGTGGACAAAGACGACGCCGCCACCCTGGATGCGATCTTGGACAAGGGGCGGGCCAATGGCGTTGATGGCCTAGAGAAACTGAGCGGGGCGCGGGCCAAAGCGCTGGAACCGGATGTGGCTTGCGTCGAGGCCCTGTGGTCACCCCAAACCGGCATCATCGACTCTCATGCCTTGATGCTGGCGTTGCAGGCGGATTTAGAGCAAGCGGGCGGGCAAGTGGCGCTGAACGCGCCGGTGATGGATGGGCAGGGCACGGATCTTTATGTGGGAGGAGCCGAACCTGTGATGCTGACCGCCACATCGGTGGTCATCGCCGCCGGTCTGTCCTCGCCCGCTGTGGCGCGTCGTTTGGGGTTGGCCAATGTGCCGCAGGATTATCTGTGCAAGGGCAATTATTTCTCGCTGATCGGTAAAAGCCCGTTTTCTCATTTGGTTTATCCCGTCCCGGCCAAGGACGGATTGGGCATCCATTACACGCTGGACTTGCAAGGCAAAGGTCGGTTCGGTCCCGATGTGGAGTGGTGCGCCCAGGAAAATTACGCAGTGGATGACGTGCGCGCCCATGATTTCAGCCAAGCGATCCGCCGCTATTGGCCGGGGGTCGAGGGGCGTGAGCTGACTCCGGCCTATGCGGGAATCCGCCCCAAAATCTATGGACCCGGCGAACAGGCAGCGGATTTCACGATTCATGACAGCAGGCAGCATGGCGTCTTGGGGTTGGTCGCCCTTTATGGTATTGAATCTCCAGGCTTAACCAGTTGCTTGGCTTTGGCCCGAATGGTGGCGGAGACGATGACGTGAAACCTGTCTTATGGCTGTTCCTGGTTTTGGTGAGTTTGGCCGGTCCCGCTTGGGCTCAAGAACGCCCCCTGGATTGGAAACCGCCTTTACCGGAATCCGTGCCCAATTACCGGGAACAATGGCGCAAGATCGTGATGGAATTGTCCAATTACGCCAAGACCCGCAACCCGAAATTCGTCATCCTGGTCAGGGTCGGAGCCGAATTGCTGGTGCGCGGAAACCGGGAAGAGGAATGGGACAATGTCCAAGACCCCAGAGGCGTCAATTTCGACAAGCGCTTGCCGGTGGGCGCTGCGCTGCGTCCTTACATCAAGGCAGTGGACGGCGTGGTCTTCAACAATATCTATTGCGGCGACACCGCCTTCGACAACAAGCCGCTGCCTGATTTGATCAGGGACCGTTTGGCCGAGGACGAAAAGCTGAGGCGGGAACGGCTGGCCGGAGTGATTCGGGAACCTCCTGCCGCCGAGCAAGGCCCTTTCAGCAACGATCCCGCCCTCGAGATCGCCCGCGCCGCCGAAATTAGACGCAAGTCCGATCTGGACGACCACAAGCGCCGGGTGTTGCGGGCCATGGGGGCCTTGAAGACCTTCGACCGCACCATCCTGTCCATCGAGGATTGCCCGACCCAGGAGGCCGCGTCTCAGGCCATGCGCTTGGCCGACCGCGATCACGTTCTGACCTTCGCAACGGCGCACGACCCCAACCTGGATCAGATCCCCGCAAACCGCCCCTGGCATGAAAATGCAGATCCCATCGCAAGTCTTTCCCAGGTTCATACGTGGTTGCCTAATCTGAAGGGCGACAAGTTCGGCAGCCGCGAGGAATGGTTGCAGGCTTTGGTCAAAACCAATTACGACGCCTTGGTCATGGATGTGGGCTGGCGGGGAGTGGATATGTTCAACAAGGCGGATATCGCGCGCCTAAAGCTGAAAAGCCTGGGCGAGCCGCGTTTGGTGCTGGCGGAAATGCCCATGGGCCGCGCCTTTGACTGGCGCTGGTATTGGCAGCAGGGATGGCAGGCGGGCAATCCGCCGTTCCTGTTCGCGGTGGATAAGCGCGAACCCGGCGCTTTCATCACCGATCCGTTGTCGCCGCAATGGTTGGAGATTTTGGGCAAATATATCGCCGGAGTGATGGATTTGGGATTCGATGGGGTGATGATGGACGATATCGATACCTATTTGTGGTTCGAAGATTTGATGCCGTTAGACCGCTGACATGCTGAAACCGTCCCGCACATACGAAGAAGCCTGCCGCACCTTCCGTTGGCGCATTCCCGACCGCTATAATCTGGCTTTCGATTTGTGCGACCGCCAGACCATGGGCGGGGCCGATGGCCATCGCACCGCCTTGGTGGTGGATGACGGCAACGGGCAGGTGGATCGCTACAGTTTTTCCATGCTGCGGCTGTTGACCAACCGGGTGTGCAATGTGCTGACCGCGCAGGGCGTGGGGCCTGGAGATCGGGTTGTGGTATCGCTGCCCGCCTCGGTCGAGGCGGCGTCGCTGCTGTTGGCCGCGCCGCGCATGGGCGCGGTGGCTGTGCCGTTGCCCCTGAGTTTGGATGCGGCCCTGGCGTTGGAGCGGATGAACCAATGCGGCGCCAGGGTGGCGGTGGTGACTCGCCCTCTGTTTGACTATTTGATGGATCATCGCAGCGCCCTGACCTCGCTGGCGGCGGTCCTGGTCACGGATGGAGGAAATAACGCTGGCAATGGCGATTTCTGGGCCTTGCTGGAGCAGGCGTCCGACGCCTTCGAGCTGGCGTTGACCAGCGCCCATGACGCAGCCTTTCTGTTTTATCCCCATGGCGAGACGCCGGGACTGTTGCATGCTCATCGTTCCGTTCCGGGCAATCTGCCCGCCATGGAATTCGCGTTGGGGTTCTTCGCTCAGCCCGGCGACGTGCTGTGGACGTCGTGGGATTGGATGGGGTTCGAAGGATTGCTGTGGGCGATCATGCCCGCTTGGCATCATGGCGTGCCGGTCATCGCCTCGCCTCATCCGTTCGACCCCGAACGGGCGCTGACCTTGTTGGCCGATCATGGGGTGCGCACGATCATCATGCCACCCGACCATTTGGCGGCCATGACCGATGCCGCCCTACGCACCAGCCACGCCTTGCCCCGCGCCATGGCCACCGGACCGGACCCCATGCCCCGCGCTTTGCACGAGGCGGTTCAGCGCGCTTTCGGCGTGGTCGCCAATGAAATCTGGGGAACCTGCCGAGTGGGAGCGGTGGCGGCCAACAATGCGGCGATCATGGAAATGCGCGGCCGCTCGCCCGGCAAGGCGGTTCCCGGCGTGTTTGTCGAGGCGGTGGATTACGACGGCTCCCGAGTCCTGGCGGCGGGCAATGTGGGCATCTTGGCGGTGGCCCCCGATACTCCCGGCGCGTGCCTCAGCGTGTGGGACGACAGCCAAATCGGCTTGCGCGCCTCGGGCGGTTGGATCCTCAGCGGCTGGAGCGGCAGCCGCGACCTGGACGGCTATATCTGGCCCGATCCCAGACCGGGCCTGGATTTGCTCATCCCCACTCTGCCCAGCGCATCCCCCGACGATGCCCCTGTGATCAAACTGGACGGCGTATCACCGCAGGATCGGTGGTAGCGCACGTTAATCTCGCTTCAAGAACACCCCTTGGCGGATGTCGGCGGTTTTGCCGTCGCATTCGACGCGGACGAATTTTCCGCCCTCGTCGTCGGTCTGCAGCTCCATGGCCAAGCGGCCTTGTTCGATGGCGGTGACCACGTCGGCTTCGCTGGTATCCAACGCCTTGGCCACGGCGGCGATCAGGGCGTTGATCTCGTCGAACATCTCACGTGAGGCTTCGGGGTTTTGGGGATCGTTCATCTGGTCCAATTTGGTTGCCTCTTTTCTGCAAACGAGGCGATGCCTTCCAACGCCTCGGGGCTGCCTAGCACTTCCGCGAAGCGTTGGGAAGCCCAGCGCATGCGGTCGGGATCGTCGGGAGTGTTTTTGCACACCAGAATAGTGTCCATGGCGTTGGCGATGGTGGCGGGTGCGCCCTTCAAAATGGCGGCAATCATGGAGTTTTCCAGCGCGGCCAAGGTGTCCACTTCTGGCTGATCCTGTTTGGGCGCGGGCGCGACGCTGTGCAGCAGACCCAAATACAAAGCCTGATAGGCGGTGAAGGATTCGCCGGTGGTCAGATAGCGCCGCAGGGCGCGGGCGCCCAGGGCGTCTGTCAAATAGGGGATCATCACCGACGAAGACAGGCCGCGCCGGGCCTCGGGCAGGGTGAAGCTGGCGGTTTCGGGGGCGATGCAGATATGGGCGGCGGCGGCCAGTCCCACGCCCGAGCCGTTGGTGGTGCCGTGAACTACCGCCAGCACCGGTTTGGGGCAGCGATCCATGGCGTCGAACATCTGAATGATTTGCATAGCGTGGCGTTGGCGATCTTCCAGGCTGGCCTGGGTCAAGGAGCTGAGCCAGCCCAGATCGGCTCCGGCGCAGAAGGTGGGCCCTTCGCCTTTCAGAACCACCACGCGGACGGCAGCGGCCACCGACAATTTGTGCAGGGCTTGTGTCAACAAGACGATCATTTGTTCGTTCATGGCATTGCGGACTTGAGGCTTCGCAAAAGTCACCGTGGCGACCTCGCCTTCTACCGCCACTTTCAACACCGTTTCATCGCTCATGGGCACTTCCTCCGATTTTTAAGGCGCGGCACTTGACGCGGCCCCATCAAGTTCGCTAAACATCACCCCCTTATGGCGGGTGTAGCTCAGTTGGTTAGAGCGCCAGATTGTGATTCTGGATGTCGCCGGTTCAATTCCGGTCACTCGCCCCATATTTTCTGTGGTCTTGGTAAGTCTTTCTGACTTAGGTTTGACACAGCTTTGACAGCCAAGGCGGAGATGGCGCTGGGCGCCATCTCCGCTAGGTTTGTATTCTCCCCGTAATGAGCAACCATTTCCAGGGTCTGTACGGCATTGACTTCGCCAGCATTGACCGATGTGGAATCAGAGGTCAAGCCGAATCCTTGCCGCCATTTTTTCTGGAGAAGCCATAAGTCGGTTGGGCTTTAGGTTTGTTCCTTATACCCAGAAACAAGAGTACGGTCTTAATCGTTTTGGTTAGCTGATTCATTCGCTTGACCAGAGTTTAAGGAGAACATCCCCTCTAAGGAGGATGCTTCCTGTCAGACGAGCCTCCATCAGGACTTCCGCTCTATCTGGACATGTCCAAGCAGGGTCTTGTCAAAAAGATCAAATCTTTCTTTGGGGGCATTATGAGACCAACACGCCACAGTCTATTTGCGTTCATGGCCTCGATTCTGTTTGCCGCGAACCTTTCGGCGGCGACACGGGACGAAAACGTCGCCGAACCGGTCGAAGGCCAGGAAGACGCCGTTCTGACCGATGCGCCTGCGGTTCCGCCGCCAATTCTGCGCAAGCACGCCACCAAGGTGGTGGTTCATATCGAAGTTAAGGAAGTGGAAGGCCGCATGGCCGACGGCGTCAAATGGTTTAAAAACTTCGGAGATGAATCTTCTCTCTCACGACCGGATCGGCTATCTTTCAGGCTATGGCCAGATAAGGAAGCAACACGAACATGGCGACTGAGCCGGACGATATCGAGTCGCAGACCGATTGGGGCGATGGAGCGCGCTTGGGCCAGCCGCACGAAGCTTATGTGGCGTTCGCCTTCGCTGCCGCCGATTTGCTGATGGAATGCGAGATGAACGGGCGGGTGATTTTCGCTATTGGCGCGGCCATGTCGCTGGTGGGACGTCCAGCCCGTTTGCTGGCCAATATGGAGCTGCCGGACCTGTTTTTACCGTCGGACCGATCGCGGGTGGTCAATGCCTTAAAGCGCATGGCGAGTGGCGAGCGCATCCGCCACGTGTTGCTGCACATTCAACTGCCCGATGAGAACGGTCCAGAGCCGCAAGGCATAGATCCACATGGAAGCGTGCCGGTCGCCATGTCGGGCTATCCCCACCCCGACCATGAAGGCCGTCTGCTGTTGGTGCTGACCCACAGCGGCACCATCACCCAGCCCAGTCTGCGCCGCAATGACGAAGGGCTGATGGGCCGCGACGGATTTGAGGCCCTAGCCAGCACCCTAATCAAGGAAAGCGCCGACGGCGAGGATGACGGCTATCGCATGACCTTGGTGGAATTGCCGTCCTTGGCCGATGCCCGGACCGAGGCTGGAACCGAGGCTACCGCAGAATTCATGTCGAAATTTAGCGGTTATCTGCGCGACACATCGGTCGGCGGCCAATCGGCGGCGGAATTTGGCGGGGGCAAATACGGTCTGCTCCATGGTCCGGAAGTGGATTCCGACGCCATTGAAACGGCTATCGACAATTTGGCGAAAGCCATCATGGGCACGGAAATGCGGTCCGAAGCGGCCAGCGTCGTGTTCGATTCGTCCAGCATTTCGGCGCAAGAAGCGGTTAGCGCCCTGGTCTACACTTTGAACCGTTTCACCTCGGACAGCGGCGGGACCGTGTCCGAGATGTCCAAAACGGCGAGACCAACGCTCTCTAATACGGTGACCAAAATGCGCGAGGTCAAGGCGACCATCGGTAGCGGTCAATTCGAATTGTATTTCCAGCCCATCGTCGATTTGTGGAGCAACGTGGTCCATCATTTTGAGTGCTTGGTGCGGTTTGGTGACGCCGGGGCATCCCCCTATAACACCGTGGTTTTCGCCGAAGACACCGGTCTGGTGGGCGAGTTGGATTTGGCCATTTGCACCCGCGCCATCGAATTCATGCGCGGCAGCGTGGGAACTGAATTGCCGCTGCGGTTCGCGGTCAATCTGTCGGGACGATCGTTGTCCAGTCCGGCTCTGGCGGCCCGGTTGCTGCGCCTGATCGGCAGCGCCAACGATTTGCGCGGTCGTCTGATGTTCGAGCTGACCGAGTCCGCTGCCATTTCCGATCTGGAAGCGGTCAACGCCGTGTTGCAAGAAATTCGCGGTCGCGGCCATCCGGTGGGAATCGACGATTTCGGCTCGGGCTCGGCGGCGTTCCATTATCTTCGGGCGCTGAAAGTGGATCATGTCAAGATCGACGGCAGCTATGTGAAGAACGCGGTGCAGAACGGCGAAAGCTTGCCGTTTTTGCGCGCCATCACCCAGCTGTGCCGGGAATTGAAAATTGCCTCGGTGGCCGAACATATCGAGGATGAAGCCACCTCGAATTTGCTGCGTGTCTATAATGTGCGCTATGGTCAGGGCTATTATTTCGGCAAGCCCATGTTGCCCGCCATCAAGAAGATGGGAGCCAAGGCGCCGTGGGTGACGCCGCAAGTGCAGTGGCGCAACGGCCTGTTGTTCTTCCGCTCGCCCGGCGCCATTGCCGCCGACGGGGCCAACCGCCGGGTGGATAAGAACGCGTCGGCATCTTAGATCAATATGAGGTCATATTGATCTAAGGTTTGTCCGCCCTCGCCGGGCGCAAGCTACCGCTTGCTTGGCCGCCGACTCAATGGCGGCAATCGCGAAATGTTTATGCCTAAAATATTTCGCTCTTAATCGCTTGGCCCAAGCGCTCCAAACCGGTTTGATCGGCGGGCAGACCCAACCGCAGCCAGGTGGGGTCGTAATCGAAAATGCGGGTCAGGATGCCGTTGCATCCCAGTTTGTGCCACAGAGCCGGGGCATCATTGTGCCGGATGAGCCGGAACAAATCAGAGCCGCCCGCGATTTCAAGTTCGGCGGCGATCAAAACCGCATCAAGATTTGCTCGTTGAGTCTGAAGATTGGCGCGGCTGGATTCGATCCAGTCTCGGTCAGAGAGGGCCACCTTGCCGACCCACAACGCCGGTCCCGATACCGGCCACTCTCCCAAGCGAGAAGCAAGCTTGGACAATAACGTTGGTGTGCCGAACGCAAAGCCC
>CAIYCT010000313.1 GCA_903924765.1 uncultured Rhodospirillaceae bacterium
ACTGTCCGCGTTATGCATCGATTTGCGAACCCTGCCCGATTTATGCGAATAGCCTTGGCCGTTTTGCCGTGGGTGTCGGTAGCGTGCGGGCTTTGTTTGGGGGGTGGGCTTTATTTCGCGCTGTTCGATTCGCCGCCCGACTACCAGCAGGGCGAGACCGTGCGGATCATGTATGTTCACGTTCCCTCCGCTTGGATGGGGCTGTTTTGCTATGTGGCGCTGGCGGTGTTCGGGGCGTCGGCGCTGATTTGGCGGCATCCCTTGGCCGATCTGATGGCGCGGGCCACGGCCCCCATCGGCGCGGTGTTCACGCTGATTTGCTTGGTGACCGGCTCGTTGTGGGGCAAGCCCATGTGGGGCGATTGGTGGGTGTGGGACGCCCGGCTGACCAGCATGTTGATCCTGTTTTTTCTGTATTTGGGCTACATGGCCCTGGTGGACGCCTTCGACGATCCCACCCGCGGCAACCGGGCCGGGGCTATTTTGGCGGTGGTGGGGGTGGTCAACGTCCCCATCATCAAATGGTCGGTGGATTGGTGGAACACCCAGCATCAACCGGCCAGCGTGATCAAAATGGGCGGACCCAGCATTCATCCGTCCATGCTGATTCCGCTGTTGCTGATGGCGGCGGGATTTCAGCTGTATTATGTGGTGGCGGTGATCTATCGGGTGCGCGCCGCCATGGCCAACCAGAAGCTGCAATCCGAGCGGCTGCAACGCTTGGAGACCCGGGCCGATGCTTGACCATCTGATCGATATGGGCGGATATGGCGCTTATGTGTGGCCCGCTTACGGCGGCGCGGCGTTTGCCTTATTTTGGCTGCTGTTGACCTCCATAAAATCGGCGAAACGCAGCGAGGCCCTGCTGAAACAAGCGCGCGAGACCCTATGACCCCCAAAACCAAACGCCGTTTGTATATGGTTTTATTGGGCGTGGCCGCCTTGGGCGTCGCCACTGCGTTGGTGTTGGCGGCGCTGAAAGATCAGATCGTCTATTTTTACAGCCCGACCGATTTGCAAAGCAAACATGTGGCGGTGGGCCGACATATTCGCATCGGCGGCTTGGTGGAAGACGGCAGCGTGTTGAAGGAAGGCGCGGTGGTCAACTTCCGCATCACCGACACCACCACCACGGTGACCGTCACCTATACCGGCGTGCTGCCCGATTTGTTCCGCGAAGGCCAAGGCGTGGTGGCCGAAGGATCGGTGGACAAGGACAATTTGTTCCACGCCGACACCATCCTGGCCAAGCACGACGAGAAATACATGCCGCCCGAAGTCGCTGACGCGCTGAAAAAATCGGGGCAATGGAAAGGCGAAACCAGACAATGATTACCGAGTTCGGCCATTTTGCGCTGGTGATGGCTTTGGCGGTCGCCGTGCTGCAAGCCAGTCTTCCCATGGTTGGCGCGGCGCGTCACAACGGAACCTTGATGGCCTTCGCCGCTCCGGCGGCCGTGACGCAGGCGTTGCTGGTGATCTTGGCCTTTGCGGCGCTGACCCATGCGTTCGTCACCTCGGATTTCTCGGTGGCGGTGGTGGCGCAGAATTCCCATAGCTTGAAACCCATGCTGTACAAAGTGGCCGGGGTGTGGGGCAATCACGAAGGCTCGTTGCTGCTGTGGATCTTGATCCTGGCGGTGTTCGGCGCGGCGGTGGCCCTGGTGGGGACCAACTTGCCGCCGTTGCTGAAAGCCCGCGCCTTGGCGGTTCAGGCCATGATCAGCGTCGGCTTCATCTTGTTCATTCTGCTGACCTCCAACCCGTTTCACCGTTTGGACCCGCCGCCCTTGGACGGCAACGGCCTGAACCCGCTGTTGCAGGACCCCGGTCTGGCGTTTCATCCGCCCATGCTTTATCTGGGCTATGTGGGCTTTTCCATGGCCTTTTCCTTCGCCGTCGCCGGTTTGATCGAGGGCAAGGTGGATTCCGCCTGGGCCCGATGGGTGCGCCCATGGACGTTGGTGGCCTGGATCGCGTTGACCTTGGGCATCACCGGCGGCAGTTGGTGGGCTTATTACACCTTGGGCTGGGGCGGTTGGTGGTATTGGGACCCGACCGAGAACGCCTCGTTCATGCCGTGGTTGGCGGGCACCGCCTTGCTGCATTCGGCCAGCGTGGTCGAAAAGCGCGGCGCGCTGAAAAGCTGGACGGTGTTCTTGGCCATCGTCACCTTCGGCTTCTCGCTGCTGGGCACCTTCCTGGTGCGCTCGGGGGTGCTGACCAGCGTGCATTCGTTTGCCTCGGACCCGGCGCGCGGCGCGTTCATTTTGCTGCTGCTGCTGCTTATGGTGGGCGGGTCGTTCATCCTGTTCGCGGTGCGGGCGCCGTCCATGCAAGCGGGCGGGTTGTTCGCGCCGTTGTCGCGGGAAGGCAGCCTGTTGTTCAACAACGTGATGATGGCCACCGGAGCGGCCACCGTGCTGTTGGGCACGCTGTATCCGTTGATCGCCGACGCTTTGGACATGGGCAAGGTCTCGGTGGGACCGCCCTTTTTCAACGCGGTGTTTTTGCCGCTGATGACGCCCATGATCATCGCCATGGCGGCGGGTCCCATGCTGTCGTGGAAACGAGCCGACCTTAAAGGCCTGTCCCAGCGCCTGTCGGGCATGTTGGCGGTCAGCGTCTTGGTCGCCCTGGCGGTGTGGTTCGCGCAAGGCGGCAGCGCCGGTCCGTGGTGGGCGGCGGGCGGTTTCGCCCTGGCCGCTTGGCTGATGGTGGGAACGGCGTGGGACATGATCGAACGCATCCGCTTGTTCCGCCAGCCGTTGGGTCTGTCCTGGCGGCGGGCCAAGGGCATGCCGCGGGCCAGTTGGGGCATGGCGGCGGCTCATTTCGGCGTCGGTCTGGTGATCTTGGGCATCACCGGGTCGTCGGCGTGGAAGCTGGAAGCCATTCAGAATCAACACCTCAACCAGACGGTTTCCCTGGGCGGTTGGGATTTGACTCTGAAAGGGGTCGAGGAAAATCATGGCCCCAATTACACCGCCTCGCGCGCCACCTTCGACTTGACCCGCGACGGCAAACAAATCGCCACGCTCAGCCCGGAAAAGCGCCAATTCCTGATGCCGCCCCGCCCCGCCACCAATGCCGCCATTCGCACTTCGTTGTGGGGCGACATCTATGTGGTGGTGGGCGATCAAGCGGGCGACGACAGTTGGGTGACCCGGCTGTATGTCAATCCCATGGTGCCGTGGATGTGGATCGGCGCGGCGCTGATGGCCGCCGGCGGGGCGCTGTCCCTGACCGATTTGCGCCATCGCATCGGCGTGCCGAAAGCCGCCCCCAGCAAGGGCAAGACGCCATGAACCGGCTGGCCTATCTGCTGCCGTTGGCGGTCATCGCCGTTCTGGCGGTGTTTTTCTTCATCGGGCTGGGGCGCGATCCCAAACTGATCCCCTCGGTGCTGATCGACAAACAGGTTCCCGACTTCACGCTGGCGGCTTTGCCCGGTCGGGGCGATACCGGTCTGTCCTCGGCCGATCTCAAGGGTCACGTGACGTTGGTGGATATTTACGGCTCGTGGTGCATCGCCTGCGAGGAAGAACATCCCACCTTGCTGGCCATCAAGAAAAGCGGCGACGTGCCCATTCACGGCATCGATTGGCGGGACGATCCCGAGCAAGGGGCCAGATGGCTGATCGCCCACGGCGATCCCTATACCCGCGTCGGCATCGATCCGGTTCCCGGTCGCACCGCCATCGATTTTGGCGTCACGGGCGCGCCCGAATCCTTTATCGTCGATCAGAACGGGGTGATCCGCTTCAAATATATCGGTCCGATCACGCCCGAGGTGTGGCGCGACACCCTGCTGCCGATCGTTCGGAGTCTGCGCAAATGAAAATTCTGGCGGCCATACTGACGATACTGGTGCTGGCGGGCTCTGCCGCTTGGGCGGTTGACCCGTCCGAGATGCTGCCCGACCCCAAAGCGGAAGCGCGGGCCGAGGCGGTGGGCAAAGGCCTGCGCTGTTTGGTGTGCCAATCGGAATCCATCGAGGAATCCAACGCCGATCTGGCCCGCGATCTGCGGGTGATCGTTCGCGAACGCATTGCCGCCGGCGACAGCGACTCGCAAGTGGTCGATTACGTGGTGTCGCGCTATGGCGATTATGTGTTGCTGAAGCCGCCGTTCAAGCTCTCGACCGTGGCGTTGTGGCTGGGGCCGTTGGTCATTTTGCTTTTAGGGCTGGTGTGGGCGACGTCGATGTTTAAGAGAGCGGATCGAAGCGAGCCCGACGCGTTGAACGACGAGGAAACCAATCGCCTGAAATCCCTGGTGGAAAAGGACAAGTCATGATCCTGGCCGCTGCCTGCGCCTGTCTAACCCTGGCTGTGCTGGGCCTCTTGATCCGGCCCTTGTGGCGCGGCGCGGGCGCGCTCGTCCCGTCCGAAGGCGCCTACGATCTGACGGTCTACACGGCGCAATTGGGCGATATCGACCGCGATCTGGATCAAGGGGTGATCGATCCCGACGAAGCCCAGTCGCTGCGGCTGGAAATCCAGCGCCGCATCTTGCGGATCGATCAAACCCAAGCCGTCCTCTCGGCCCCCAAAGTTCCCCGGTTGGCCCTCGCCGCCGTGGTCGCGGTGACCGTGCTGAGCGCCGGTCTGTATCTGGTGTTGGGCGCGCCGACGGTGAGCGATCAGCCCTATGCCGCCCGCGAAGGCCAAATCAAGGACATGCAGGTGCAGATCAACAAGATCACCGACATGGTCGATCAATTGGCGGCGCGTCTGCAAGACAAACCCGACGACGGCAAGGGCTGGGCCATGCTGGGACGGTCGCTGCGGGTCCTTAAGCAGCACGACCGGGCCAAAACCGCCTACGAACGCGCGCTGCCTTTGCTGCCCAACGACATTCAGGTGCGGCTGGAATACGGCTCGCTGCTGCTGGAAAACCTGCCGTCGGGCACCCCCTTGACCGAGGACTTCGTCACCGTCATGCGCGACGTGCTGGCCATCGACCCGGACGTGCCCGACGCCCTCTACTTCGTCGGCCTAGCCGAGTCCGAAGCCGGTCACACCGAAAAAGCCAAGGCCCTGTGGAGCATCCTGATCAAAAAAATCCCAGCAGAATCCCCCGACCGAGCCGAACTGCAACGTCAGATCGACGGGTTGACGATGAAATAGCATTCTCTTTTTGCTTTATTTTGGAGGCTTGAGGTCTGTGGACTACCAGCATTATTTCAGCAAGCGCATCGCGGATCTTAAGAAAGAAGGGCGCTACCGCGTCTTCGCCGATCTTGAACGTCAATGCGGTCGTTTTCCCATCGCCCTGAACTACCAGGAC
>CAIYCT010000314.1 GCA_903924765.1 uncultured Rhodospirillaceae bacterium
CCTGCTGGCCGGGATGCACGATCACACCCGAAGTCAGTGCGACGAACACCCCGTTATTCATATAGCCGAAAGTGTAGCCCGTCGGGAGACTGCTGGTGTCCTCGTCACTGAAAAGGGTGCCGGCTGAGTACGTGTCTACGAGGGTGGTTCCGGCGGTGACGGTCCCTTCGTAAAAGACATATTGGAAATCGGCCAGTTCGCCGCTGAAGGCGGGGGCGCTGAACAAAGTGGCGGTAATGGCGCCGGTGGTGTCGTCCAGCACCCAACCACCGTTTTTGCCGATCAAATGGGTGGAGGCTCCCACCACGGCCCCGGTATCGGCCGCGAGGTCGTTGACGAATTGCTGCCCGTCGCTGCCCGCCGCCACGTCGCAGCCATAGAGCAGAAGATCGCCGCCGGATTTCAGTGCCGCGCCGATTTGGGCGAGTTGCGCCTTTGTTGCCGCGTCGCCCAAGCTGGCCTCGTTGATGACGGCGTTGCCAAGGTCGAAACGTGCTTCGGCGCCATGGGACAGGATGGTGATGCTGTCATAGCCGGAATGGGTTCCGGCCCATTGGGCCATCTGCGCCAGACCGTTCTGGCCGCCGTCGATCAGTTCGATCTCGATGCCCGGCTTCACCGCCGCCACCAGATCGCGGTAATTGGCGACCGAGGTATCGACGAACACCACCTCGGTCCTGCCCCCGTCCAGCGTCGGTTGGGCGGCCTGTAGCTCGATCACCCCGGTCGAGGTTTCCAGAACCCAATTGCCATCGGCTCCGGTGGAATCGGTGGGATCACCGAAGATGCCCACGGTGGCCCCGGTGGCGGTGGCGAGATCGCGGGCGAATTGCTGGCCTTGGGCGTCCGAGGCGGCGCTGTCGCCAAACACCAGGAACTCGCCCCCGGCCTTCAGCGCCGAGCCGATCTCGGCCAGTTCCGCGCTGGTCGCCCCGTCGGACAGCCCCCCATCGCTAACCGTGTGGGTGCCGATCTGGATCGACGTATCCGTGCCTTGGCCGATCACCGAAATGGAATCGTAGCCGGTATGGGTCTCGGCCCATTTGGCCATCTGGGCCAGACCGTCTTGGCCGCCGCCGATCTCCTCGATCTCGACGCCCGGTTTGACCGCCGCTTCCAGCGCCTGATAATTGGCCAGCGACGTATCGACGAACACCACTTCCTTCCGTCCGCCATCCTGGGCCGGATCTGCGGCACGAACCTGTACCGGGGCCGGAGCGTCGGGGATCAGCGCCTTGGCGCTGGCATCGGGCGCGGCATGGGCAGCATCCACCACCGCAGCGCCGTCAAACATCCAGCGCGGCTCCAGGGCCATCAGGCCCAGATTGTTCTTGCGGCGCTTGTGTTTGATGTGGCCCATGGCCCGTCCCCAATCCAGTACTTTGCTGCCGACTACGCAGTGTGCCTGCGGGCCAGATTGCGACTGTATTTTCGGGGACTTCAGATTGCGACCCTGCTGCAATACGCGGTCTGGTAAAAATGCTTCGCGATCAGGAAAATGGAGCCAAAAACCCTCTTAGGACAGTGGACGCGAGCGATCTCCAATGCTTTTCTGCGTGTGGGGCAACCGGAGAGACGGGATGCAATCCGCTTACGAATTTCTGAAGTTCAGTTGGCTCGTCGATGACGTTGATGGCGACGGGGTCAGCTTCCAGCCATGGCATAAGGCGATCGAAATCCATCCCTACCCGATGGAGCCCGAGATCGGCGAATGCGGGATTGCCAAGCTTGAGATGGCATACGGAATGACTCTGTTTCGTGCGACCCACCAGTTCACCCCGGCCGCGCTTGGGCAGATGGTCAGGATCGCCATGGTCGAGGGAAGCTTCCCATCCGAATCTTTCATGGCCCAAACGGTCAACGCAGGGATTATCGTCCACCGCGAGGAATATCCCGCGAAGGAGGTTGTTTTCCGCCCAGGATTTGACCTGTTTCGATTGGCGGACAGGCTGAGACTGGTTCCATTGGTCGATGGATCGGCCAGTAACGTCATGACCGCCCTGACCGTCAGCCGAACTGCCATGGCGCGTCTCGTCGGCGAAGGGGTGGCCGAGGCCACCCTAAACGCTTTGGGACTGACCCCAGCCCCTAGCGTCATGGTGCGCCCCATACCAGCCGATGTTTCCGCCCATCTGCATAGGGCATTCTCCAGCGCTCTTTACGGTGCCGTCCAAAGGCTGACATCTCAGTCGCAAGCGCTGGCATATCTATCAGCCTTGATTGATCACATGGGGACCAACACCGATCACCACGCAACAGGCGCGGGATCACGCAATCGGGCAAAGGAGCTTCATAACCAGCTCATCAACATGCAGGGGAAGGTGCCGACGCTAGAAGAGCTTGCCGGGCAATTCAGCCTTTCAGTCAGAACCCTGAATGATGAATTCAAGGCCGAATACGGAAAGCCCATCCAGACCTTCATCACCGAGCACCGCCTCAACGAGGCACACGCCGCCATCGTCAACACGGACATTCCGCTGAAGGCGGTGGCACTGCGCCTGGGATATACCCACACCAACCACTTCCTGACCGCATTCCGCAGGAAGTTTGGTTATTCACCGGGGACACTTCGGAAGAAGGCCGTCGCTGACCGGAACGACGATTGAGAAAAACGGAAGGAACCGCACAATGGCCGATGAACCTCGGTTGCTGATCAGCATTGCTGCGTATTTCGAGAATGATAAGCCCGGCGGGATCGGGTTCATCCTGCCCCGGAAACATTTCGGTGAGAAATTGGATATGCTCACCACCAGCATCGCCAATGCCATGCTCGAATATGATCGAGCTGCCAGAGAGCAGGGTGAAGCCGCAATGGTCGAAGACCTCGAAGGGCAGCTTCGCGAGATGGCCAAATATCCCGATCCGGATATCGGTCTCGTAATCATTGCGATGAGCAATATTCACTGGCTGGAAACCCGTGGGCATCTCCAGCCGGATAATTTCAACGGCATGCTATTTCAGTACGCGTCATTCTGACGGCTATTCCCGCTCCCGCCCCCTGTTCCGCTGCGGCTCCTCAATGGCGACATCGACCACGGCGGCCCAGATCTCCCGCATCCAGCCAACGACGGTGCGGTGACGTTGAACAAGATCAGTCCCGCCGACAAGCCGCAGCCAGGCGGCAATGCCATCGGTGACGAGGCGGGCGGGATTGCGGATGATCGAGCTATGCCCCAGGGCCATGGCACCGACCTCCAGCAGGAACCGCAAATGCCGCTCCGCCCGGCGGACGATGATCTCGCGCAAGGTGCCGTATTGATTGAGGTCGGTGGCATAGGACGCCAATGATTTTTCATAGGCGATCCACTCTGGTCCCTTGTTTTGTCGCAGGGCGGCGACGGCCTTGGTATCGGCCCGCCATTGGTCGAATTCCCTCTCGATGCCATGGGCTTTGACAAAAAGGCCAAGGGCCGCTTTGTCATCGCCCAGGGTGTCCCGCTCACCTTTGACATTGGCGAGCAGGGCGATCTGTTCTTGTTCGGCCTCGACCGCCCGGCGCCGCGCTTCCTCGGCCTCCGTCCGGGCAGCGATGGTGGCCTTGCGGGAGTCCTCGGCGGCCAGCTGCGCCTGTCG
>CAIYCT010000315.1 GCA_903924765.1 uncultured Rhodospirillaceae bacterium
AGGGCGGAATAATCCTTTTCGCCAACGGTGATGGCTTCGTACAAGGCGGGTTTGACGCCTTGCTTTTCCAAGCTGTTTTTGACCTCATCGGCCAAGCCTTTGCCATAGGTGGATTTGTCATGAACGATGGCGATCGCTTTGCCGGGATAGGCTTTCTGGATGTATTGGGCGGCGGCGGGGCCTTGCTGGTCGTCGCGGCCGCACATCCGAAAGACGTTGGACATTTTGCGTTCGGTGTACAGCGGATTGGTCGAACCGGGCGAGATTTGCAGGATGGCGTTTTCCTGATAGACCTCGGACGCCGGGATGGACGAGCTGGAGCAGAAATGACCGATCACCACCGCCACCTTGCGCTCGGCCAGCATCTCGGCCACCGAGCGGGCTTGCTTGGGATCGCAGGAATCGTCGCCCGTGACCAGAACCAGCTTTTGTCCCAACACGCCGCCCTTGGCGTTGATGTCGAAGATGGCTTGATTGGCCCCATTCAAAAATTGTTCGCCGATATAGGCGTCGGGGCCGGTCATGGGACCCGCCAAACCAACCAAGATGTCGGCGGCTTTGGAATCCGGGATGGATGACGCTATCAGGGAGATCACAAGACCCGCCGCGCTCACAATTTTACCGATCATGACCCATCCCCTTTTTAAGTCTGCGTGGTTAAACCGCCCTCAAGATAATGGGCGCGGATCTCGGGGTTGGCCAGCAATTCGGCCCCGCTGCCCGACAACGTCACGCGCCCCTGGACCAGCACATGGGCGTGATGGGCTAATTTTAGACCATGATAAGCGTTCTGTTCCACCAAAAATATGGTGATTTTTTCCTGGATGTTAATGGTTTCGATCAATTCGAAAATCTGCCGCACGATCAACGGGGCCAGCCCCAGCGACGGTTCGTCCAACAACAGCAATCGGGGGCGGCTCATCAGCGCGCGGCCGATGGCCAGCATCTGTTGCTCGCCGCCCGATAAGGTCCCGGCCCGCTGGGTCAGGCGTTCGCGCAAACGGGGGAACCGGTCCAGGATTTTTTCGAGATCGTCGGCATTGGCCTTGGCTCCCAAAGGCGTACCGCCCAATTCCAGGTTTTCCAAAACGGTCATGCGGGGAAACACCCGACGACCTTCCGGGCAATGGGCGAGACCGGCGCGGGCGATCTGGTGGGTGGGCCAATGTGTGATGTCCATGCCGTCGAACAAGATTTGCCCGTCGGTGGCCCGGGGGTGGCCGCACAGGGTGGACAGCAAGGTGGTTTTACCCGCGCCGTTGGCTCCGATCAAGGTGACAATGCTACCGGGCGGAACTTTCAGGTCGATACCATGCAAGGCCTCGATCTGGCCGTATCCGGAATGCAGACCGCTGATGCTCAGCATTTGTCCAAATCCTGTGCGATGTCGACGGGAATGTCTTCGTCGGGAGGCTCGCCCAGATAGGCGCGGATCACAGCCGGATCGTGGCGAATCTGCTGCGGTGCGCCCTCGGCGATCTTGCGGCCATATTCCAGTACCACTACCTTGTCGGACAGGCCCATGACCACGCTCATATCGTGCTCGACCAGCAACTGAGTGGCGCCGAAACGGGAGCGGATCAAGGCCAGCAAATCCACCAGCTCCAGCGATTCCTTGGGGTTGAGCCCTGCTGCGGGCTCGTCCAGGCACAGCAAGGCTGGGTCGGCGCACATGGAACGGGCGATTTCCAGCCGCCGTTGCAGCCCATAGGCCAGGCTGCCCACCGGCACGTTGGCGCTGCCGGTCAGCCCCACTTGTTCTAGCCAAAACCGGGCTTTGTCAATGGCGTCGCGTTCGGCTTTCTTGAACCCAGCCAAACCGGCCAGACCGGCCAGCGAGAAGAAACTGGCCTTCATCAAGCGGTTGTGCTGGGCCACCAGCAAATTTTCCAGCGCCGTCATCCGCGGAAACAGCCGCGAAGTCTGGAAGGTGCGGGCAATTCCGGCATGGCGGGCGATCCAATAATCGGGCTTGCCGTTCAACACCAGCGGGCCTGCGTCGCGGTGCAAGGTGATGGTCCCGGTTTGCGCTTGGTAAAAACCGGTAATGATGTTGAACAAGGTGGTCTTGCCCGCGCCGTTGGGGCCGATGATGGCGGTGATCTGGCCCTTGGGCACGGTGAAGGACAGGGAATCGAGGGCCACCAAGCCGCCGAACGTGATCCCCAGATTGTCCACCGTTAGCAAGGTCATGCGGGGTCCTTAAGCACGATGGTGGGCGAACGGCGCGATACCAGCCCGGACGGCTTGAAGATCATCACCACCAACAAGGTCAGGCCGAAAGCCAGCATCCGGTAGTTCTGCAAGTCGCGAAACCATTCGGGCAGGCCGACCAGGATAATGGCGGCGAAGACGATGCCCACTTGGCTGCCCATGCCGCCCAGCACCACGATGGCGACGATGACGGCGGATTCGATGAAGGAGAAGCTTTCCGGGGTGATGAAGCCTTGGCGGGTGGCGAAGAACGATCCGGCGAACCCGGCGCACATGGCCCCGATGGCGAAGGCAGATAATTTGATGTTGGTGGGGTTTATGCCCAACGACCGGCAGGCGATTTCATCCTCGCGCAGGGCTTCCCAAGCTCGGCCCAGGGGCAAGCGGCGCAGGCGCAGGGCCAGGAAGTTGGTCAGCAGCGCCAGCGCCAGGATCAGGAAATACAGAAAGAAGATGCGCTGATTGGCCGAATAGGGGATGCCCAACGCCTCGGCGAAGGTCTTGCCGCCGTCGAGGGCGCGGGCGGTGAAGGTCAGGCCGAACAAGGTGGGCCGCGCGATGTTGGAAATGCCGTTGGGGCCGCCGGTCAGGCTTTGCCAGTTCAGCAAGACGATACGGATGATCTCGCCAAAGCCCATGGTGACGATGGCCAGATAATCGCCGCGCAATCGCAGCACCGGAAAGCCCAAGGCCAACCCGAACAACGCCGAGAACAACCCCGCCAACGGCAAACACAGCCAGAACGAAATGTCGAAGGCCTGGGCCAGCAGGGCGTAGGAATAGGCTCCGATGGCGTAAAAACCGGCATAGCCCAGATCCAGCAAACCGGCCCAGCCCACCACCACGTTCAAGCCCCAGCCCAGCATGACGTAGATCAGGATCAAGGTGGCCTTGTCGATCAGGCTGCGGTCGGCGAAGGGCAGAAACGGCAAGGCGAGGGCGAAGATCGCCAGCGCCCAGCCCAGCCGATCCGAAGTCTGGGCGGGCAGGGCGATACTGGGCCATTTGATCGCCCGCGCCGATGTCAGCGCGAAAGAGCCCAACCCGACGGCCACAAACACCCAGGCCACCGTGTGCAGCCGGGCCAGCACGGTCAAGCCAGTGCCGGTCTCGGACAATTGAAACCCCAGGATGGGCAAAGCCAGGATGGCCGCCAGAACAGCGGCGGACAAAGAGGTTTTGCCGCGGGTCCGCCAGTCGCTCACCTAGATTTTCTCCACTTCGGCGCGGCCTAGGATGCCGGTGGGGCGGAACAACAACACCAGGATCAGTACGGAGAACACCGCCACATCCTTGTATTCGATACTGAAATAGGCCGACCACAACGCCTCGATCAGGCCGATGGACAGCCCGCCCAGCAATGCGCCGGGCAGCGAGCCGATGCCGCCCAGCACGGCGGCGGTGAAGGCTTTCATCCCGGCCAGGAAGCCGATATAGAAATCGATCACGCCGTAATACAGGGTCACCATCAGACCGGCGACGCTGGCCAGCACCGCGCCGATCACGAAGGTGGCCGAAATCACCCGGTCCACATGGATGCCCAGCAAAGCGGCCATTTTGGGGTCTTGCGCGCAGGCCCGCTGGGCACGGCCAAAGGCTGTGCGGTTGATGATCAGGGTCAGCCCGGTCATCAACACCAGCGTCAGGCCGATAATGCCCATTTGCAGCCACGACAGATTGACCGTCAGACTGTCGTCGGACATCACCTCGATACCGCCTTGCAACAGCGGCGGCAAGGTCATGACCCGCGCCCCTTGCGACAGCTGGACAAAGTTCTGCAAGATGATCGACATGCCGATGGCGGAAATCAGCGGCGCCAATTTAGGTGCGCCGCGCAAGGGCCGATAAGCGATGCGCTCGATGCTCCAGCCCCACAGGCCGGTGAACAGGGCCGTGATCACCAAGGCGGCGATCAACCCGCCGGTGAGGCCAAAACCGAAGTGAACGGTCGCCCCCAGGAACGCGATCAGGGCGATGAACGCCCCAATCATATAAACCTCGCCATGGGCGAAGTTGATCATGCCGATGATGCCATAGACCATGGTGTAGCCAATGGCCACCAAGGCATAAATGGTGCCCAGGGTCAGGCCGTTCAGAAGCTGTTGAATAAAATACGCCATACCCGCTTATGCCCACAGTTTTATGAACCCTATCGCAACAGCGAAGCGAGTCAACAGGTTAAGGTGGTCAAGAGCGTCGCTTGATCGTCGATACGAAAAAAGCCGCAAGGATTATACGGTCTCAACCAACCCCTCACCCTCCCCTTGATTGATTCGCATCTTACTCCTACTCCTGTTCCCGTAAATGCGTCGAAGAGAAGTCTTGCTTATCAATATTTACAACTGAAATGTCATGTGCCATTTTTTTAACTAAGTAAGTACGTCATAAGGGGGGCATCTTAGACGCTTGCTCATGGTTTGTCTTGGGGAAGCGGAGGTGGATGGCTTTCCGACAGGGGACTCAAAGGCTCAAGTTTACTGGAGGAGGTGGGCAACATGATGACGGTGCGACAGGCCAGCGAACCGGCTATGGCGTATCAACCCGGACTAGGGTTGGAATCAATCGCAGATGGGCTTTACCGGTCGTCCGAACCGTTGCGCTCGCAAACCATTATAGCCGATGTTCTGGAACGAGTTGAGGCAGCCGGGGGCCTTCCTAACCATTTCACGACCGAGGACGAGGGGACCGATTACGTTCCTTTCCGCGCTCGCATGACTTGGGGGGTGGGGGCCAGTTGGTCGTCGCGCGAATATCAGGGCAATCAATCGTCGGGGGCCTATAGCGCGGCATCAATCGGCCAGGTCAAATCCCTGGCACAAATGGCAGTTGATGCGATTGTCGCCGGGGAGGGGGTGGAAGCCTTACTGAGCCTCCACGACAGTGACGCCTTGGGGTTGTTGGTTCGCTGCAAGCGGGTTTCTCTGCCGGTTGCCTGTGCCTACGCTACTGTATACAACTGCACAGCTTTCCGCTGCCGGAATGGTCGGGTGATCTGCTCCAGTTGTGGCGGGTCAGGGGGGCGGACCATTTCTGTCACGCGCTATGACAATCAAAATCGCTCATATCACGTGAACGAGTGGCAGACCTGTCATTCCTGTAGCGGCAGCGGGACCCATACCTGCTCCACTTGCGGCGGGACCGGCATTCTGACCTATCGTGCCGAGGTCGAGGGGCACGCCGACCCCAGTTGGGATTACGTCGTCAGGGACGGGGTGCCGGGCACCCGCATGGCGATACTGTTGGGAGAAATGACGTTTCTCGAGTTGGTCGGCGGGGTCTTCCCCATGACCTTTGCCGGGGTGGTCAAACTGGCTGAGGATCGAATGAAATCGGTCTATGACGGGGTGGCAGTCGCCACATTTGTTGCTGTGCATGGGCCGACCCGGCTGTCGTCGGCGCGGGGCATCGGTCCATCCATCCGGCTGTTTCACCCCGATCCCGTGCTGGATGAACTGTTGCAGCCCATGCTGACCCGTCTGTCGAACGTCAAATCTTTGTCGCGGGCCAAGAAGTTCGATGTCTTTTATGAACTGGTCGATCACCGTCTGCTGGACGAGATGATGGTTACTCATGCAGCCAATCCAAAGGCGGAACCGGCACTGAATTTCCTGAAAGTCACCCATCATCTGGTTTCAGCTAGCATGGCGGCAGAATTGGGCGGGGCCTGCGTTGTCATCGTCGAAGGCATTTGCCCGCGCTATTCTCTGCTGCCCTGGCTGCTTGCCGCTTTGGCAACCGGGCTGGCCCTGCTGATCGGCGGGATCAACCGCGCTCCCGATCTTTATTATGAGGTCGCTGCCTGTGCTGGGATGGGTCTGGGATTGGTTGGCGCTTTAGCCCTAACCCTGACGCGCCGCGCTAAAGTGCCGCTCCAATACCGCACGCCATTTCAGGAATGGAAACCAATGTTTGGTGCGCTTATGTTTTGCGGCGTGGTGTATCAGATCGCCGTCAATATACCGCCTGATTATCGCCGCGACGGTGCCGTTCTGCTGGCCAAGGCCAACGCTTTTGAGATCGAACTGCTGTCCGATCAGCGGATGAAGCGGATCATCGCTGATTGGACCGGCCTGTGGACGGAAAAGTCTGAGTCGGCGTCTGTCCCGCCGTCGAGGCGATAAACGAGGGGATCTTGGGCCAGATATATCCCAGCCTACGTGCCACAATCCTTATAACAGCATGGGTTTTGTCTCCCCCGCTCAAGCCGCAGGACGAACGTTTTGGGCTATTTTTTCGCCTTTTGTCTGTTCCGTGACGGCCAAGTCGTAAGTGGATTGCAGGTTCATCCAGAACCGCGCGCTGGTGCCCGTATAGATGGCGAGGCGCAAAGCGGTGTCGGCTGTGATCCCGCGTCGACCATTTATGATCTCATGCAAACGATTGGCGGGTACATCCAAGGCCTTGGACAGTTGATTGGCGGTTATCTCGCGGGCGGCGATTTCTTCGGCCAAGATTATGCCGGGATGGACCGGCGCAAACGGCAACCTGTCAGTGGTAGTCACAAATTTCGACATCGTATGCGTCTCCATTTTCAAACTTAAAGCATATCCGCCATTTTTCGTTGATGCGAATGCTGAACTGGCCGTCGCGGTCGCAGTGCAAGGCTTCGAAGCGATTGGACCTTAACTGTATCAAATCCTCGATGCATGTGGCGTCATTCAGAATGATCAGGCGGCGTTCGGCTTGGTCCTTGATCCCTTGAAATTCCTTGACGCGTTCGCCGCTACAAAAACGGTATGTCAGTTTGTCGGCATAGGTTTTTATCATTGCGAAATATTATATGTTTTACGTAAAACATCAAGCACCAACCATTCGCTTTGCTTGTGGCGCACAAAAAGGTAAACAAGCGCCATGAACATCTCGATCATCATTCCCGCCCGTTACGGCTCGACCCGGTTGCCGGGCAAACCCATGGCTCCTATTTTGGGGCGGACCTTGTTGTCGCGCGTTTGGGCCATCGCCATGGCGGTGCGGGGCGTGGCGCGGGTTTATGTGGCCACCGACGATGATCGGGTGGCGCAACATGCCCAATCGTTCGGCGCGGCGGTGATCATGACCAGCCCCGATTGCGCCAACGGCACCGAGCGGGCATGGGACGCGGTCAAGGATCGGGACGATCAGCCCGACGCGGTGATCAATCTGCAAGGCGACGCGGTGTTGACACCGCCTTGGGTGGTGCAGGGCTTGGTGGACGCGTTTCAGAATGATCCCTCGACCGAGATGGTGACGGCCTCGGTGCAATTGACCTGGGATGCCTATGACGACTTCGTTGCCCACAAACAGGCCAGCCCCAGCAGCGGCACCACGGTGGTAACCGACCGTTGCGGCAACGCGCTGTATTTTTCCAAGACCATCATTCCGCACATGCGCAAGCCGGATCGCGCCGCGCCGTGTCCGGTGCAACGGCATATCGGCATTTATGGATATTCCCTGGGCGCGTTGCAGCGGCTGGTGTCGCTGCCCATGTCGCCGCTGGAACGGATCGAGCAGCTGGAGCAATTGCGGGCGCTGGAAAACCGCATTCCCATCCGGGTGGTGCCGGTGGAGTACCGCGGGAGCATCAAGAGCGTGTACTCGCACAGCCTGCTGATGGCGG
>CAIYCT010000316.1 GCA_903924765.1 uncultured Rhodospirillaceae bacterium
GAATAAATTGCTATGATTTATCGGTATTGTGTCCCTTGATTTCACCCCCCCAACAAAAGCATTAGCGTCATTAAATGCTAAACCTAAGAATCCTCATGTACTAGGAGCCTTTTTTTAATGGATGTTACAATTTCATCCGTAGAATAAGAATGATACATTACACTAATACAAACCTCATCACCACCAAACACCCCGATACACACAAATGATGTGGCCCCTCTCCCCCCCTCTTTTGCCATATACACATGATATATCCCTGTATTTTATTGTTCTAAATTTATTCGAATCATTTTTTCTGTAGACCATCTCTTCATCCAAGAATTCAATGACAGGTAAGCTCGAGTATATTAAGCAGACAAAGAAGCGAACGATTATGACGAGGCCGCATGAAAACAAAATAAATACAAATACACGCAACTCAGCCCCCCTATAGAATAAAATAAACAGCCCAAGCGCAATAGATCCCACACCTAACAATATTAATACATAAATATCACCTCTATTGATGTAAACTCTATTAAAGTCAACCATGCTCATGGTGCCCTCTACCCACATTGATTACGGTGACATGATTACGGTTGATTACGGTGACAGTGCATAAATCCATCACCCGTCGAATCCATCTGAATCGGGTGCCGCACTCTCCCCCTCCCCTTTTTATCCCCACCACATCCCCCTCTCGCCACACCGCCCCGCCGAGTCCTAAACACTCAACCGGCGGCAACTCTACCGCACGCTATCGGGTCAAACCACTATACCGAAGTCTCTATTATTAAACGTAATTAAATTTTAGTTTTTCTATCTTTTAGATTAATTCAAATCTAATGGTTTTCTCCAACTTTCACCACGCCTGTTGCCGAACATTGCGGTCGCTTGATCCATCACTCTCACCGCTCCCGCAGCGCGTCGTGGCTGTAATGGGCCAGGGACGACATCAGGTAATCAATCACCCGGCGTTTGTCGGTTTTGATCTCGACGGTGGCGGACAGGCCGGGCCCCAGGGGGATGGTGCGGTCGCCGGTGTCGATGGCGGTCTTGGACAGGGTGACCCGCACCGGGTACAGCAGCCCCAGTTTTTCGTCGGTCACCGCGTCGCGGGAAATCCAGGCGACTTTTCCGTCCACCACGCCGTATTTGGTGTGGGGGAAGGCGTCCAGCTTGATTTCGGCCTGTTGGCCCTCGACCACGAAGCCGATGTCGCTGTTGGGAATGCGGGCTTCGATTTCCAGGCCGCTATCGTCGGGCACGACGGACAGCAGCTTTTCCGCCGGTTGCACCACGCCGCCCTCGGTATGGATGGCCAATTCCTGCACCGTCCCGGCGATGGGCGCGGTCAGGGTTTGCAGACCTTGACGTTGATCGGCCTTGGCCAGTTCCTGAGTCAATTGCGAGATCTTCTTTTCGGTGTCTTCCTGCTGGCTCAACACATTGCGGAAAAAATCCGCTTGGGATTGGTCGCGCTGCTGGCGGGCGCTTTCCAGCGCCGCCAGGGATTGGTCGACCCGGTGGCGCTGGACGATCAGATCGTTTTCGGTCTCGACCAATTGCTGTTCCAACTGCAGCAAATCTTGGCGGGTGGCCAGATGGTGGTCGGCCAATTCCTTCTTGGTGTCATAGCGTTCGCGCAGCATGGGCAGGCTGCTTTCCAACTTGTTGACGGTGGCGCGTCCGGCGGCCAGATCGGCCTGGTTCTTTTGGATCTCGCTTTCCAGCCCGGCGGCCTTGGAGCGTTGGGTCGAGACCTCTTGCTCCAGCAGCCGCCGATTTTGCAGCACCAAGGCTTTCGACGCTTCGGGCGGCGGCGCGAACGACGCCATAGGGTCCTTGGCGGTTTCCGCCGTGAAGCGGGCGGTTTCGGTACGGGCGGCGGCCAATTGTTCGGTCAGGCTGTCCTTGTCGGCGGTGGCCTGGGTGGGGTCCAATTCCACCAGCACCTGACCGACCTGGACATGATCGCCGTCGCGGACGCGGATGACCCGGACCACGGCTGCCTCCAAGGGCTGCACCACCTTGGTGTGGGCGCTGGCGATGATCTTGCCTTGACCGATGGACACCACGTCCACATGGCCGATGATCGACCACAGCATGGCGATGGTGAACAAGATCATCAAGCTCCAGGCCAAGGCGCGGCCCAATGGCGAGGGTGGGCTTTCCATCACTTCCAGCGCGGCGGGCAAAAACTCCAGCGCCTCGCGGGTCCTCAAAACACTGTGCCGCATCATGGACTTCTGCTTCGCTCGATATAAGGAAGACGTGCGTCCTTCGCACCCTTGCAAAGCATATACTCAATGAGAATATGGGGAAAGCGACAAACCAAAACACAACGCCGCCCCCGATCATGCATCGAGAGCGGCGTTTAAACGGACTGGGGTTTAAATGAAATAGGCTTTCAGGGGCGCGAAACCGTTGAAATTCACAGCCGAATAACTGGTGGTGTAAGCGCCGGTGGTCATGATCCGCACCTTGTCGCCCACCTTTAGGGTCAAGGGCATTTCGTATCCGGCCTTCTCGTACAAGATATCCGCCGAGTCGCAGGTGGGACCGGCCAACACCACCGGACCGGCATGATCGCCGTCATGGGTCGTGTGAATGCGATACTTGATGGCCTCGTCCATGGTTTCGGCCAAACCGCCGAACTTGCCCACGTCCAGATAGACCCAACGCACCTCTTCCTCGTAGCTTTTCTTCGAGATCAGCACCACTTCGGTTTCCAGCACTCCGGCATCGCCAACGAGGCCACGGCCCGGCTCAATGATCATGGCGGGAAGGTTGTTGCCGAAATGACGCGTCATGGCGTGCATGATCGAGTCAGCATAGGAATCCAAATCAGGAATATTGGTGCGATAGCGGGCGGGCAAACCGCCGCCCAGATTGACCATCTTCAATTCAATGCCCGCTTCCGCCAAGGCGGTGAACAGCATGGCGGTCTTGCCCAAAGCCACATCCCATTGCTTCAGATCGGTCTGTTGGCTGCCCACATGGAAGGACACGCCATAGGGCTCCAGTCCCTTCTCGCGAGCGGCGACCAGCAGGTCTCGGGCCATGTCGATCTCGCAGCCGAACTTGCGCGACAGCGGCCATTCGGC
>CAIYCT010000317.1 GCA_903924765.1 uncultured Rhodospirillaceae bacterium
AGACCCGCCAGACATTCTTCAACGTCGAAAAACCCCGGTGCCTTCATTGCCCCACCTCACCACCATGATCCCGTCATTGAATCAAAGGACCGCCCTAATTGCCAGGGTTTTTGGAGGTGTCCAGCTTTGATGCGGTCAAGCAAGACCGGGAGCATCAGGGTTTGGAAATCGGGGATGGTCATTACGCACCTATATCTTGGGGATCGGCAGCTTGCTGATTAACTGTGTGACTATCTCAACAAGATTGGCCGGGGAAGCCGCTTCTGGCGTAGCCCTGTCTGATCCAAAATGCCCAAAAACTCGGTCAGCAATTTGCTTCTTCAGTTCATTGCGCTCGTCATCTTTCAACGTGGCCAAAAACGGATCGAATGAAGCCAATTCAAGTTCCATCCGCCGGTTTATCGTTTCCGCGCGGCGATGTCGATCTGCTTGAAAGGCACAATAGCCAGCCAGAACAGCAAGGGTCACAGTAACGAAAATCCTATTGGCGAACGCGCCCGCTTGGAACTCTGTCGATGTAGCATTGATAAAGGCGTATAGGGCAAAACTACAAAGGACCACCATGCTGCCCAGAGTAATCCAGCGCCAGAACTTGAATGCGCTCTGTTCCTGATTGGCAACCTTCTGATACCCCCCAACCATGCCGGTCATGGAAATGATGCCGACTAGGCGTTCAGCTTCATCCTTATCGGCCTTGAGCTTTTCCATAAGCTCGTTGCCCTGCGTCATCTGAAGTGAAATAGCCGCCTCGAAATCTTTTTCCCCTTTCGCAGAAAGGGCCTCAAAATCCCCTCGGAATTTACCTATGAGTTCATTGCCTTGTCCGATCAGGGTGGATAATCCGGCGGAAAAGTCTTGTTCGCCTTTAGCTGACAGGGTTTCGAACTTATTTCGCGCTTCTGCAATAGCCGTATTGATACTTGCCTCCCAATCGCTTTTACGCTGATTGAAATCGGTGAAGAACTCGTCCTTCTGTCTGGAGAAGTCGCTGGCTCTCGACGTTTCGGCATCATTGAAAGTTTGGGTAAAACTGGTGATTGCAGCATCAATCCGCTGCTTTTGTCCGACTAATTCCTGTCCAAATTCATCAAGGCGTGTGTGTAGGGCCGTTGCAGCGGTCTTTGTCCCCTCCACCTCCTGTTCAAGGTTTTTTGTCAGTGCGCTGCAATGGGTAAGAAAATCGGAGGTGGCCTGTCCCGCAGCCAGCCTCGCGCTATATCACTGTTCATGTAGTACCAGAAAAGCATCCGAGTTGCTGGCGAGGGAATGCGCACACGCATCATCAAGTCGGGATAGATGTATTGATTTCTTGGACCATCAAAAATCGCCGTGGCCCCTACATACTCCAGGGAATTGGCCCTTTGAATTAGGATGTCATTTGGCCGCAACCAGCAACGAGCATCTGGGCCGACATTCTCCAATAGCCGTTTAATCGTCTGGTCGTTGAGGATAAAGCTGCCCGTGGTTGTCGCGCTCAACTTCAAGCTCTTTGTGCCTTGACCATCTGCTGCGGCCTTGGGCGAATAACCATTGGTCGGACCTTCCTCGAAAAGTTCCACGGCATCGACCATCCGCCATGAATGAGGCAACTCGTCTCCTTGGGCATCGCCTCGCCAATCCGCAGTCAGGTCGCCACGGAAGGCGGCTTCTAGGACGGCTTGGCGGTAGCGTTCGATCAGTCTGGGGATGTGGGCCAGTTCGTCGCGGGCGCGGGTGCTGCGGGTGAACAGGGAGTCTATTTTCTCGACGATGCGGTGTTGTTCTGCAAACGGGGGAAGCGTGATTTCTGTTTCTTCAAACTTCCCTTTGGTGACGTGACGAAGGCCAACTCCACCGTGGGCCTTGTCAATCAACTCTTCCAGTTTGAAGTTGATGGCAAGTCTAAAGAAATCCTGGGAAATAAGGTTTCTGTCAAAAAGGACGTTGAAAATATGCTGATTTAAAACAGCAGGTTCACCATTCCAGATATGCGCTCCAAACGATGTTCCGGGCGTTCCTGACCAAGCAAACAAAAGGTCGCCATTTGCAACAAGATGTTTGTGGCTCACTTCACCATCAAAGCGATTGTACTGAGCGTTCGGATTGTTCAGGTTCTGAATGCGTATAATCGGCAAACCAGTTTCAGACCAGTCAGTTGGCTTGAATGCCATGCCATTAACGAGGTCGCAAAGCGTGCCTATCTTTGCGTTCTCCCACCCGCTTGGAAGCGCGTCGCTCATTCCGACGCCCCTACCAGACGCCCATCAGCATCGTCCCAAACGACCTCCCTGGCTTTGGGGGCGGCGCGGCCCAATTCTTCCAGAGTCCTCAGGTGCGACACCAGTGCGTCCCGGCCTTGGGCAATAGCCTCTTCCGGGGTTTCGCCATCGGCGATGCAACCGGGAAAGTCGGGGAACTCGATCAGATAGCCGCCGCCGTCTTCTTCCGACAGGGGGCGGGTTTCAAATCGCGGCAAGTTTTTAAGGTCTGTTGCCATGGTCATGGGGTCCGGGCTTGAGCTGCCTTCTTATTTTTCTCGGCAATTGTATCGGCATCGACATACACGACCCGTCCATCTTCCCACGTCACCAAGGGTTGATTGGTGCGGCGTGCCTCTTCCAATAGGGCTTGGCCGCTGGCCTCAACCCCTTGGCGGATGGCGGTTATCAGTTCGGAACCGGATTTGGGCATCATCATCGTCCTTTCTGAATGGTCTGCCATAAGACAGGGTTGTGCACGGTCTCGCCTGAACCTTGAGATTTTTCGATTATATCCCTAGCGGGGGTGTATTCGGCATCAAAAATGGCGCCATCTTGAACGATGGGCCAATAAAGCCGCACCAAGTTGGTCAATCCCGCGTGATAGCGGCGTTTGATGACTTCAGATGGAATATCGTGACCGCCTTGGCTGACTCGGCGAGCCACACGGGCCAAAGCAAGATCAACGGAAGGCAACCAGAAAAACAGAAGCGTGACCCGGTAGCCAATTTTCTGACAGCGTTGGATCAACTCGTAATGCCCACGTCCGGCACAGGTGGTTTCAAACGCAAACGATGTGCAGGTTTCGATCAGGCTATCCATGCGCTTTAACATGATGCGCCCCGCCGATAATGCAGCCCCATCGGGGTTGAACGGAGACAATCCTCGTGCAATCTCGTCGGCGTTGACAAATTCCCGGATGGTGGTGAAACGAGGCAGGACGGTTTTTGCGGCTGTGGTTTTACCCGCGCCGTTTGGTCCACCGATGATCAGAAGATCACTCACTCTGCGGCCTCGACCGTTTCCACCACATCACCGCCAATCTCTTCGGCCAAGGCGGCGATCTCGTCCAGGGCGGTTTGCAAATGGCCCATGATGGCGGCGGCAATATCGGCGGGTTCGCTCAATCCGTCTTCGGGATCGGTGCTGTCGTCGCGCAGCCAGGAGATGTCCAGATTGTCGTTACGCTCGGCAATTTGGTCGCGGGTGAAACTGCGCCAACGGCTGTCCTCGCCCATGTCAGTACGGGGGGATTTGCCCAGCGGGTCGGTTCCGTACAAATTCTCGAACTCGGCAAAATGGTCGAGGGTCAGCAGCTTGGTTTTGCCAAAGCTTTGCATATTGGCCCGCATGTCATAGACCCACACCGTCTTGGTATTGGCCTTGGCCGTCTTGCCACGGGTGAAGAAGATGACGTTGGTCTTGACGCCCTGGGCATAGAAGATGCCGGTCGGCAGACGCAAGATGGTGTGCAGGTCGCACCACTCCATCAGCATTTGGCGCAAGGCGCGGCCCGCATTGTCTTCAAACAACACGTTGTCCGGCACCACCACGGCGGCGCGGCCACCGGGTTTTAGGGCGCGGATGATGTGTTCGACAAAGGCCAATTGCTTGTTGGACACGTCGGCAGTGACCGAGAAATCACCCCGCGTCGGTCGGCCCCCGCCTTTCTTGGTGCCAAACGGCGGATTGGTGGCGATGATGTCGGCTTGGCCCAGATGTTCGCCTTCGGGCGAGAGGGTGTCACCCTGGGAAACGCCAGCCTCGGTATCGCCGCCGATGCCGTGCAGCATCAAATTCATCAGGCACAGGCGGTGGGTGTCGGGCACCAATTCCAATCCGACGAAGGCATTGTTGCGCTGGAAGAAGCGTTGCGACTCGGTCAGGCTGAACAGATCGTCGGTGACGGATTTAATGGCATGATCGGCAGCGACCAGAAAGCCACCCGTCCCGGCGGCGGGGTCTTGGATCACCTCACCCGGTTGCGGCTTCAACAGGCGGATAATGCAGTCAATCAGTGGGCGCGGGGTGAAATACTGACCGGCCCCGCTCTTCTTTTCAGCAGCATTTTTCTCCAACAGCCCTTCGTAGAGGGTGCTCAAACCTTCCTCGCGGGCGCTGAACCAATCTAGGCTGTCGATGGCGGCAACCAGAGTCTTGAGATTGGTGGGCTTACGCAAACTGGTCTGCGCATCGGCAAAAATGGCCTGGACCGTGCCGCGCCCTTTGGCCCCCAAATCCAGCAACAGCCGACGGTAAAAATCCAGTTGGGCATTGCCCTCCAGCCGCACCAGATCATTCCAGCGGTAGCCTTCGGGCAAGCGGTCTTCTTGACCCGTCTCGGCCAGCATTTTCAGGAACAGCAGATAGGTGAGTTCGGTTACATACTCGTTATAGGTAATGCCGTCATCCCGCAGGATGTGGCACAGGTTCCAGAGCTTGGCGACGATATCGGTGGTGACGGTCATGGGGATTTTGGTCTTAGGGAAAAATTCGTATTTGTCATATTGTTTTCTCTGTGATCCCAGAAAGATGTGCAGCCTGTAACCGTTCTTCCTCCACCATCAAGGTGTAAAACAGTTGCCCCAACAATCCTTTTATCTTTCCCCACCTCTGAGAAATACAATATAGCTTGCTCTCGTTTGTACTTCCCTCTGTACTTGAAATTTCGGTCACATGGTCGCCCGTCGTCATCTTTCTTGTAGATGGTGGACCGCCCCCAAATCCATGGACCATAGTGTTTCAAATACATATCGCCCCTAACAGAGTCCGTTATCCATATATCCCAACGACCAGAGAACTCTCCCCCAATACCGCTAGATGAAATATCAAGCAATGCTCTTGCAATGTTATATGCTCCAACTAATGCAGGCACTCCAATCCCGGAGAACATCCACTCCTTGTTCTGGTCTATCCAGGTTATCAACTCAGATGACATTACCCCACCCTCCATATCCCATCGCTGATCTCGCCCAACAATGCCTCTAACCGTCCGCAGAACACCTTGTTCAACCGCTCGAACCCGCCCGCAT
>CAIYCT010000318.1 GCA_903924765.1 uncultured Rhodospirillaceae bacterium
AGACAAGCCGCCTTGCCCTCATATTCATCGCTCACCAATATGGACGTCTTCCCGGCCTCATCGAGGACGCGCACGCCATCCAGCAAGGTGACACCGGACGTCTCCGCTCCCAAGCGCAGATCAGCCCGCAGGTCGGCCCCACCGGAAACCTCGATCCGCAGCCGCAACCCCACCCATTGGGCCTTGGCGATGGAAACGCTGCGCCGCCCGCTAAGGGGCGACACGGTGATGATCGGCAGCACGCATTCCTGTGGACTGACGCCACCATGAGCATATTCCTGACCAGCCAGGAAGCTGCGGATGCCAGTGGCGACGGCCACATACACCGAAGGGTGCCAAGTCCAGGACAGTTGCAGATAGCTGGTCGGCGCCGTGGGCTTGACGCGGGCACAGCGGCTGCGCTTGCCCTGGGGCGTCACCAATCCCGAATCGAGCGGTGCCTGCGGCAATCCGCCGGGAAGCAACAGCCATCCGTGGTCAGTGACGATGCGAATGGCGCGACCGGCGCGGGCAAGCTGCATGATGCGATCGGCGACATCGCGCAGACCAGAGTGAACACGTTCGGCCAAGCGGGAACCCAAAGCGTGCCCCTCTTCGTCAAAGCGGCCGCACTCGGTCCACAGCTTTCCTTCCGGCAACAGCGTATCGGAGGTCGACCACCCAGCCTCGCCCATGGCCTTCACCAGAACCGGCTTGGCAGCCGCCTTGCCGTCGGCTGTCAGCGGCAGCAGATCATCGCTTTCCGCCTCCCCATGCAGCACGGTGGCGACGGGGGAGACCAATGGCTTGCAGGTCGCGGTAACGGTGGGGAATCCCGACCATGCCCAGCTCAGATCGGCGACACAGCCCTCGTCCCTCAGCAGAGCCACCAAGGCGTGGGCCAAATCAAAACGTAGCCCGTCGACAAACACCACCGTCGTTCCTTCCGGTGCTGTCGGTTTCGGCCAAGGCAGGCGGCCCTCACGGGCGAGGTTCTGGAGAGCCACGGCCCCTTCCTCCGCCCAAGGCGCATAGACTGCACCAAGGGCAGCTGCGACGGCTTCGCGGTCGGCCTCACGGGGAGCGGCGGCCAACGATTCTAGGACTGCCCAGTCGGCCTGCCAGCCGGATTCGGCATAAGCGGTGGCCAGAGAGTCCGCGTCTTGGGTGGGAAGCGCCGACGTTCCGGCCAAACGGGCGAGGTGCTGCAAAGCAATGGCAAGCGGGGCCTCGCCCCGGCGCGCCCAGACAGTGCCCCGCCGCGAAGCATGCTGCCTGTCCAGAGCCACTAGACGCGCACGGGCGTCGGTCGGATTCATGTCCGCCAAGGCGGTCAGATGGGAGCGAAGCTGATTCTCCGCCTCGGCATTCAAGCTAGGGTACGGAGCGGTATCGGCGAGCAAGTCTTGCGGCTTCTCGGTCCACAACAGGCGGATCGTCTCCGGGCATCCATCGCCAGCCGCCGCCGCGAACCGCTGCCACACATCGCCCCATCGCCCCTGCCGCGCCGCCAAACGGCGGATCGCATCCTGGGCCGACAGTTTGCGAGGGTCGAGCGACAGTTCGCGGGCTGCCTGGGTGGCGAACGCCTCGAAGCGCCCCGGATCGCTTTGGGCATTCAGCCGCCCTTCAATCCAATCGAGCGCATCGGCGGGCAAATCGGGGGCCAGCAGC
>CAIYCT010000319.1 GCA_903924765.1 uncultured Rhodospirillaceae bacterium
CAGCGACGTATAGGGCAAATCCTGGCGGGCGGCGTCGATGACGCCAGAGCCCAGGATCAACACAGGAATGGTCAACGGCAGAACTAGAACGGTCATCAACACGCCGCCGCGTCTTGCGCCCAACACCAGGGCGGCGCCAACCGCGCCCAGCAAGGACAGAATGGGCGTTCCCAAGGCCAAGCCTTCCAGCAACGCGTTGAAGCTGTGATTGTCCAGATGCAACAGCACCGCAAGCAAGGGCGCGGCGATCAGCAAGGGCAGACCAGTGGTAAGCCAATGGGCCAGGACTTTGGCGATGACGGTAAATTCCAGCGGCGCGGGAGCCAGCACCATTTGTTCCAGCGACCCGTCCTCGTAATCGGTTTGGAACAGCCGGTCCAGGGACAGCATGGCCGCCAGTAGGGCCGAGACCCACAGAATTCCCGGCGCGATGCGGGCCAAAAGCTGCGGCTCGGGGCCGATGCCCAGCGGAAACAACACCACCGCCACCACGAAAAATCCCAGCACAATTAACGAATCCGATCCTTGCCGCAGGGCTAAGCTCAGGTCGCGCAGAATGGTTTGGAAGAACGCTCTTACCATGGCGACTGATCTTCCGGTTTGGGAGCGTAATGCTCCAGGTTCAGACTGTGGGCGTCGGGCACGTCCAGGGTGGCGTGGGTGGACAGGACCACCATGCCCCCGGCGGCGCGGTGGCGGGCGATGACCGTTTCCAACACGGCGATGCTGGCGCGGTCCAAAGCGGTGGCCGGTGCGTCCAGCAGCCACAGAGGCACCGGCGCGGCGATCAGCCGAGATAAAGCCAGACGGCGCTTTTGACCCGCCGACAACATGCGGCCGGGAACCTGGGCCAAGGCCCCAAGGCCAAACGAGTCCAACACCTGCTGTTGCGGATTGACCCCATGCAGCGCCGCCAGGAAACGCAGGTTCTCCCACGCCGACAGCACAGGCTTGATCATGTCCTGATGGCCGATATAGGCCAGACGACCGGCATGGCTGCCATCATTGCCGATGGTGCGCCCGCCCCACGACAGGGCGCCGGCGCAGGGCCGCAGCAAACCGGCCAGAACCCGCAACAGGCTGGATTTTCCCGATCCGTTGGCTCCCGTCAGTACCAAACAATCGCCGGAATCCAAGGTGAAATCCAAACGGGCGAAGACCAAACGTCCCCCCCGGGCGCAAGCAAGGCTTTGTCCGGTGAACGAGGGCGAGAGATTGACCGTGTGGCTCATACCCTATTCATGGCAGAACAGCGGCTTAAGATCAAAAAAACATTCTTTGAAATGTAATCGGGGAAAATGTAATTGGAAAAAATCCCCCAAAAGCGAAACGGTCGATGCCAGGGGGGGAGCATCGACCGTCTCTATCATGGGCCGAGCCGTCCTAAAGGGGTCGAGAAGGATCAGCAGTGGGAGGGCCTGATAAGGATGTAAACTGCCAGCGGATTGTGGCAAGATTGTGTGCGATTTTTGCCACAGTCTTAAACTTTTCGCCACAATCAAGAAAAAGAGCGGTTCCGATGATTTAGGAACCGCTCTTTGTCGTTTTAAACCGCTACGCCGTCGGCCACATCCCGGAAGGCCTGGATTTGGTCAAAGTTCATGTAGCGGTAGATGTCCGCCGACTTGGCGTTGATCCCGCTGACCTTTTCCAGATACTCGGCCAGAGTGGGGATGCGGCCCAGCAACGCGCCCACAGCCGCCAATTCGGCGGAGCTGAGATAGACGCGGGTGTCCAGCCCCAAGCGGTTGGGGAAGTTGCGGGTCGAGGTTGATAGCGCCGTCGAGCCTTGCTTGATCTGGGCTTGGTTGCCCATGCACAAGCTACAGCCGGGCATTTCCATCCGTGCGCCAGATTTGCCCAGGATGCTGTAATAGCCTTCCTCGGTCAGGATTTGGGCGTCCATTTTGGTCGGTGGGGCGATCCATAGGCGGGTCGGAATGTCGGACTGACCGTCCAGCACCTTGGCCGCCGCGCGGAAGTGGCCGATGTTGGTCATGCACGAACCGATAAACACCTCGTCGATCTTGTCGCCTGCGACCTCGGACAGAATCTTGACGTCGTCCGGGTCGTTGGGGCAGGCCAGGATCGGCTCCTTAACGTCGGCCAGATCGATATCGATGACCGCGGCGTACTCGGCGTCGGCGTCGGGTTGCAGCAGAATCGGGTTGGCGATCCAGGCTTCCATCGCCTTAATCCGGCGTTCCAAGGTATGGGCATCCTGATAGCCATCGGCGATCATGCACTTCATCAAGGTGATGTTGGAGTTCATGTACTCGATGATCGGCTCTTTGTTCAAACGCACGGTGCAAGCCGCCGCCGAACGCTCGGCCGAGGCATCGGTCAGCTCGAACGCCTGTTCCACTTTCAGATTGGGCAATCCTTCGATTTCCAGGATGCGGCCCGAGAAAATGTTCTTCTTGCCCTTCTTTTCCACGGTCAACAGGCCTTTGCGGATGGCATAAAGCGGGATGGCGTTGACAAGGTCGCGCAGCGTGATGCCCGGTTGCAGCTCGCCCTTGAAGCGGACCAGCACGCTTTCGGGCATGTCAAGCGGCATGACCCCGGTGGCGGCGGCGAAGGCCACCAGACCCGAGCCCGCCGGGAACGAAATGCCGATGGGGAAGCGGGTGTGCGAATCGCCGCCGGTGCCGACGGTGTCGGGCAGCAGCAGGCGGTTGAGCCAGGAATGGATCACTCCGTCGCCGGGGCGGAGCGACACGCCAGCGCGGGTCGAAATGAAGCCCGGCAGATTCTTGTGGGTGTTGACGTCCACCAGCTTGGGGTAAGCGGCGGTGTGGCAGAAGGACTGCATGACCAGATCGGCCGAGAAGCTGAGACAGGCCAGATCCTTCAACTCGTCGCGCGTCATCGGGCCGGTGGTGTCCTGCGACCCGACGGTGGTCATCTTGGGCTCGCAATAGGCGCCCGGACGAACGCCCTTGCCTTCGGGCAAACCAACGGCACGACCGACCATCTTCTGGGCTAGGCTGAAACCCTTGCCGGTATCGACCGGGGTGGCGGGCAAGCGGAATAGTGTGGAGGGCGGCAGACCCAGCGCTTCGCGGGCCTTGGCGGTCAAGCCACGGCCGATGATCAGCGGAATGCGGCCACCGGCGCGGACTTCGTCGAAGATCACGGGGGACTTGACGGTGAATTCGGCGATGACTGCCCCGCCTTTCAGGGCCTTGCCGTCATAGGGACGCAATTCGATGACGTCGCCGGTTTCCATCTTCGAAACGTCAAGTTCGATGGGCAGAGCGCCAGCGTCTTCCATGGTGTTGTAAAAAATCGGAGCGATCTTGGTTCCTAGACAGACGCCGCCAAAGCGCTTGTTGGGTACGAACGGAATGTCGTCGCCGGTCCACCACAGCACCGAATTGGTGGCGGATTTGCGTGAGGAGCCGGTGCCGACCACGTCGCCCACATAGGCGACCTGATGGCCCTTGGCCTTCAAAGCGTCGATCTGCTTGACTGGGCCGCGCTTGCCGGGCTCTTCGGGCTCGATGCCGGGACGGGCGTTTTTCAGCATGGCAACGGCATGCAGCGGAATGTCGGGGCGGCTCCAGGCGTCGGGGGCTGGCGACAAATCGTCGGTGTTGGTCTCGCCGCTGACCTTGAAGACCGTCAGGGTCAGGCTTTGCGGCACTTCGGGGCGCGAGGTGAACCACTCGGCTTCGGCCCACGAGGTCAGAACGGCCTTGGCCTCGGCATTGCCCTTGTCGGCCAGGGCCTTGACATCGGCGAAGCAATCGAAAACCAGCAGGGTCTTCTTCAAACCTTCGGCGGCGATGGCGGCGGTGGCGGGGATCGACAGCAGATCGATCAGCGGCTTGACGTTAAAGCCGCCCAGCATGGTGCCCAGCAGTTCGGCGGCCTTGGTCTGGGAGATCAGAGCGACCTTCACCTCGCCCTTGGCGACTTTGTCCAAGAAAGCGGCTTTGACGTGAGCGGCGTCGTCCACCCCGGCGGGAACGCGATGGGTCAGAAGGTCGACGAGGAAGGCTTCCTCGCCGGCCGGTGGATTCTGCAACAGAGCCACCAAATCTTCGGTCTGCTTGGCGGACAAGGGCAAGGGCGGAATCCCGAGCGCGTTACGTTCTGCTACATGCTGGCGATAAGCTTCAAGCATGAATGGATACCTTTCAGACTAAGTGTTGACGCTTGGGACTAGGATAGCATGGGAACGACCCTCCCCGTTCTGGTGGGGACGATAGCACACTGCCCTCACCGTCTCCAGAGTTTGTCTCTTGGCCAAAGTGATTAGCGCGACGACATTATCGCCCTAAATAGGGTATCATCTTGAAGGTCGTGGCCGAGGCCACCATCTTAACTAAGATCACCTAAATTTCTGGGAGAACGCCCATGCCCGTCGTCGGCCAAGATAGCTTGAAGGCCCGTCGCACCTTGACCATTTCCGGCAAGACCTATGACTATTTCAGTCTGAAGGCTGCCGAGCCTGTCCTGGGCGATCTGTCGCGCTTGCCGTTTTCCATGAAGGTTCTGGTGGAAAATCTGCTGCGCTATGAAGACGGTCGCTCGGTGACCGTGGACGACGTCAAAGCCGCCGCCGCTTGGGCCAATGACAAAGGCAAGGCTGAGCGCGAAATCGCCTATCGTCCCGCCCGTGTGTTGATGCAGGATTTCACCGGTGTTCCCGCCGTGGTCGATCTGGCCGCCATGCGTGACGCTGTGGTCGCCATGGGCGGCGATCCCAACAAGGTCAATCCGCTATCGCCGGTGGATCTGGTGATTGATCACTCGGTGATGATCGATTATTACGGTACGCCCGATGCGTTGGCCAAAAACATGGCGCTGGAATTCGAGCGCAATGGCGAGCGCTATGCGTTCCTGCGCTGGGGTCAAACCGCGTTCAACAATTTCCGCGTCGTGCCGCCCGGCACCGGCATCTGCCACCAAGTCAATTGCGAATATTTGGCGCAAGTGGTGTGGCTGGGCGACGATAACGGCAAGGCAGTGGCTTATCCTGACACGCTGGTGGGAACCGACAGCCACACCACCATGGTCAATGGTCTAGCGGTTCTGGGCTGGGGCGTAGGCGGCATTGAAGCCGAAGCGGCGATGTTGGGCCAACCGATCTCGATGTTGATCCCCGAAGTGGTCGGCTTCAAATTGAGCGGCGCGGCTAAGGAAGGAATCACCGCCACCGACGTGGTGTTGACCGTCACTCAGATGCTGCGCAAGAAGGGCGTGGTCGGCAAGTTTGTCGAATTCTTTGGTCCCGGCCTAGACGCTCTAACCTTGGCTGACCGTCTGACTATCGCCAACATGGCCCACGAATATGGCGCCACCTGCGGGTTCTTTCCCGTGGACGCGGAAACCATCCGCTATCTGGAATTCACCGGCCGCGACCCTGACCGCATCAAACTGGTGGAAGAATACGCCAAAGTCCAAGGCTTGTGGCGCGACGCCAATAGCCCCGAGCCGGTCTTCACCGATACGCTGGAACTGGACTTGGCCTCGGTCGAGCCGTCGCTGGCCGGACCCAAGCGTCCGCAAGACCGAGTCACCCTGTCCAAGGCCAAGACCGGTTTCGCCGAAGCCCTGCCCACCATCTCGACCATCGATCCGGACAAGAAGGTCAAGGTTGTTGGAGCGCCCTACGAGTTGGGCAACGGCGACGTGGTCATCGCCGCCATTACGTCTTGCACCAACACCTCCAATCCTGGCGTATTGATCGCCGCCGGTCTGGTGGCTAAGAAGGCGGTGGAAAAAGGCCTGACCCGCAAACCGTGGGTCAAGACCTCGTTGGCGCCCGGTTCTCAAGTGGTGCAGGATTATCTGATTGCCGCCGGTTTGCAGGACAGCCTGAATGCGCTGGGCTTCAACATCGCCGGATTCGGCTGCACCACCTGTATCGGCAATTCGGGTCCGTTGGACGAGCCCATCGCCAAGGCCATTGACGATAACGGTCTGGTGGTTTCCGCCGTTCTGTCGGGCAATCGCAATTTCGAGGGCCGCATCAGCCCTCACGTCAAGGCCAACTATCTGGCCTCGCCGCCGCTGGTGGTGGCTTACGCCATCGCCGGTTCCATGACCATCGACATCACCACCGAGTCTTTGGGCAACGATAAAGACGGCAAGCCGGTTTATCTGAAAGACATCTGGCCCACCAACGCTGAGATCAAGGACTCCATCGCCAAGGCGTTGAACCGCGATCTGTATGTCAGCCGCTATGCCAATGTTTTTGCCGGACCTGCGGAATGGCAAGCGGTGACGTTCCCCTCGGGCCAAACTTACAAGTGGGACGTTGTATCCACCTACATCAAAAATCCACCCTATTTCCACGGCATGGCATTGGAGCCCCCGGCGGGTTTCAGCGATATCACCGGCGCACGCCTCTTGGCTTTGCTGGGCGATTCCATCACCACCGATCACATCAGTCCAGCGGGCAATATCAAGAAAACCTCGCCCGCCGGTCAGTTCCTGACGGCGCACAAAGTCGATCCGGCGGATTTCAATTCCTACGGCGCCAGACGCGGCCATGATGACGTGATGACCCGGGGCACTTTCGCCAACGTCCGCATCAAGAACGAAATGGTGCCGGGCGTCGAAGGCGGCGTGACCAAGTACAAGGGCGAAGGCGAGTCGATCTTCATCTATGACGCCGCTGTCACCTACAAGGCCGAAGGCGTGCCGCTGGTGGTGGTCGCGGGCAAGGAATACGGCACCGGCTCGTCTCGCGATTGGGCGGCCAAGGGCACCAAGCTGCTGGGCGTCAAGACCGTCATCGCCGAAAGCTTCGAACGCATTCACCGCTCCAATCTGGTCGGCATGGGCATCCTGCCGTTGCAGTTCAAACCCGGAACCGACCGCAAAACCTTGAAGCTGAACGGCACCGAGATTTTTGACATCGTCGGTCTGTCCGCCGGGATCAAACCGCGCCAAGACGTGCCGGTCACCATCACCCGCAAAGACGGAACCAGCGAAACCATCACCGCGCTGTGCCGCATCGACACCGTGGACGAGGTCGATTACTACCGCCATGGCGGCATCTTGCAGTACGTGCTGCGCAGCTTGGTGAAGTAGGGGCTGGGGATTATCAAAGGGAGGACTTATCCTCCCTTTGGAACCCACCGATCAAATTGACAACAAATACGGCCTGCGCTCTTGCCGTGCGGGCTACTCCCCACTATCCTTCCGGCTCGTTTTATCATGGAGCCCCAAAGAATGGTCGCATCCCCGATATTGTGGGGCGTTGGACAGCGCTTGCTCGTTGCCGCCCTGTTGGCGGGGGCGCTGTGGCTGGCCGTGGCTTGGGCGTTATCGCCATGATCATTCTGGACGATTTGACCTTGGGCTATGACCGCCATCCGGCGGTGCATCACGCGAGCGGTCGGTTCGAGCAAGCGAGCATGACTGCGGTGGTCGGACCCAACGGCGCGGGCAAAAGTACGTTGCTCAAAGGCATTGTCGGCTTGATCAAACCACAAAGCGGGCGGGTCAAGCTGTCGGGAATTGACAAGCGCGACATCGCCTATTCCCCGCAAGTGGCCGAGATGGATCTGACCTTTCCGCTGTCGGTGTTGGACGCGGTGTGCTTGGGCCATTGGCGGCGAACAGGGGCGTTCGGCGCTATCACACCCCGCTTGCGCCAGGAAGCGTTGTATGCCCTGGGCGGGGTCGGGTTGGACGGGTTTGACGATCGGTCCTTGGAGTCGCTGTCGGTGGGGCAACGGCAACGGGCTTTGTTCGCCCGCGTCATCGTCGCCGACGCCTCGGTGATTATTTTGGACGAGCCGTTCGCTGCGGTGGATGCGGGCACAACATTGGATTTGCTGGAGCTGATGCGGGTTTGGCGCATGCAAGGCCGGACGGTGATCGCTGTGGTGCATGATCTGGATTTGGTGCGCAACCATTTTCCGCACTGCTTGCTGTTGGCCCGCGAAATCGTCGCCTGGGGTCCGACCGAGCAGGTGTTGATCGCGGACAATCTGGAAACATTACGAAATCGAACCGAAGCCTGGGATGAGCATGCGCCGGTGTGCGAACGGGGAGCGGCCTAGTGTTGGTGGCCTCTCAATTGATCGATCCGTTCGTGGATTACGCCTTCATGCGCCGAGCTTTGGTGGCGTGTGCCGCCTTGGCCTTGGGGGCGGGGCCGGTGGGGGTGTTTTTGGTGCTGCGCCGCATGAGCTTGATGGGCGACGCCATGAGCCACGCCATTCTGCCTGGCGTGGCGTTGGGGTTTCTGCTGGCGGGCCTGTCGGTGCCCGCCATGAGCGTGGGCGGCTTGGGGGCGGGAATTTTGGTGGCGGTGCTGTCAGGTTTGGCCACGCGCTACACGCGGGGGGCCGAGGACGCCAATTTCGCCGCCTTCTTCTCCATTTCGCTGGCCTTGGGCGTGCTTCTGATTTCAGTGAAGGGCAACGCGGTCGATTTGACCCATGTGTTGTTCGGCAGCATCCTGGCGGTGGACGATTCGTCGCTGATCCTGGTGGCGAGCGTCGCTACCGTCAGCCTGTTCGCCTTTGCCCTGATCCTGCGTCCGTTGGCGGTGGAATGCTTCGATCCCATCTTCCTGAGTGTGGTGGATGGGGCTGGTGGGCGCTGGCATCTGATCTTTCTGGTGCTGGTGGTGCTCAATTTGGTGTCCGGTTTTCAGGCCCTGGGCACCTTGATGGCGGTGGGGCTGATGATGCTGCCTGCCATCACCGCTAGGCTGTGGACCCAAGGGTTGGGGCGGATGATGGTCATCGCCGCCGCCATCGCCCTGATGTCGGGGTATTGCGGCTTGCTGATCTCGTTTTACGCCAATTTGCCGTCAGGTCCGTCCATCGTGCTGGCGGCGGGAACGGTTCATCTATTGTCTTTGATCGTGGGGACAGAAGGCGGCGTCATTCGCCGTTTCCTCCATCCCCGGCATTTGCGAGGGTAAAATGCGTTTCATCATCTTAGCTCTGGTGTGTTTGTGGTCCGTCCCGGCTTTGGCCGAACCGTTGAAAGTGGTGGCCAGTATCACCATTTTGGCCGACATGGTTCGGCAAGTTGGCGGCGACGATGTCCAGGTGACATCGTTGGTCGGACCCAACGGCGACGCCCATGTGTTCGAACCCGGACCGGGCGATGTGGCCAAGCTGGCTGGGGCCAAGCTGCTGGTAATGAACGGCCTGGATATGGAAGGCTGGATGACCCGGTTGGTGCAGTCCTCTGGCTATAAGGGCCAGGTGCTGGTAGCGTCCCGGGACATCACGCCATTGGTGGTGACGCGGGACGATGCGCACATGAAGGACCCTCACGCTTGGCAAGATTTGATGAAAGGTCGGGCCTATGTGTTGACCATCGAATTGGGACTGATCGAAGCCGACCCCGCCCATGCCGCCAATTACCGGGCGCGGGCCGCCGCCTATGACAAGGTGTTATCCGATCTGAACAAATGGGTCAAGGAGCAAGTGGCGCAGGTGCCCAAGGCCAAACGGCAAGTGATCACCAACCACGACGCGTTTGGTTATTTCGGCGATGCCTATGGCGTCAAGTTTTTGGCTCCGCGCGGGCTGGACAGCGAGGCCGAACCCAAGGCGGGAGAATTGGGCGATTTGATCAAGCAAATCCGTAGCGGCGGCATCAAGGCTCTGTTTTTGGAGAATATGACCGAGACCAAAACCGCCGAGATGTTGTCGCGCGAAGCGGGCGCGGTGATCGGCGGGACCTTGTATGTGGACGCATTGTCCGAGCCGTCGGGCCCGGCCCCCACCTACGAGGCCATGTTCCGTCACAACGTCCCGCTGTTGCGGGACGCCATGATGCAGAATCAGTAGCTGCGTTTTGTCCTTATTCGTCATCCCCGCGAAAGCGGGGGTCCAGACAAAAGGCGCGTCTGCGCCGACAAAGACTCATATCACCAGTTGAACGCGGGCTCTTGCTGGATTCCCTCCTGCGCGGGAATGACGAGTCTCCCTACATCGACGATTCGACCCGTTGGATTTCGGGGATGTAGTATTTCAGCATGTTTTCGACGCCGTGCTTGAGGGTGGCGGTCGAGCTGGGGCAACCGGCACAGGAGCCCTTCATATGCAGATAGACCACGCCGTCTTCGAAGCGGTCGAAGGTGATGTCGCCGCCGTCTTGGGCCACCGAAGGCCGCACGCGGGTGTCGAGCAATTCCTTGATCTTGACGATGATTGGGTCACTGTCCGTGGCTTCGGCTTCGCCCGATTGCAGCAGCACCGGCTTGCCCGAGGCGTAATGATCCATGATGGCGGCCAAAACCTGGGTCTTGACGGTGGACCAATCACCGCCATCGGCCTTGCTGATGGTGACGAAATCGCCGCCCAAGAAGACGCCCGCGACGCCGTCGATGGCGAACAGGGCGGTGGCCAGGGGCGAGTTTCCGGCTTTGGCGGCATCGGTGAATTCCACCGCTCCGACGCCAAGAACGTCTTGGCCGGGCAGGAATTTCAAGGTGTTGGGGTTGGGCGTGGTTTCAGTTTGAATGAACATGGCGGTACTCGAATGATGAGGGAGTGGTCAAAGGTAAATGGCTTTCAACCCCGCCCGAGTCAAGAGTAACGAGACAGAGAGACGGTAATGTATTAAACGCTAGCCCCATGAGCTTCGTTCGGTCCATCGCCACCGTTGGCGGATTTACCCTGTTGTCGCGCGTCACCGGCCTGATGCGCGAGATGATGATCGCCCATTTTCTGGGCGCGGGCGCTGCTGCCGACGCGTTTTTTGTCGCATTTCGTTTTCCCAACCTGTTTCGCTCGCTGTTCGCCGAAGGGGCTTTGAACGCCGCTTTCGTGCCGTTGTTTAGCGGCAAGATGACCGCCGAGGGCCATGACCAAGCCATTCTGTTTGCGCAACGATCGCTGTCGGTGCTTGGGTTGTGGTTGCTGGGATTCGTGGCGGTGATGGAACTGGCCATGCCGTGGGCGATGATGGGGCTGGCGCCCGGCTTCGCCGATATTCCCGGCAAGCAGGAATTGGCCACCGATCTGTCGCGCATCTGCTTTCCCTATTTGCTGTTCATTTCATTGACCGCGCTGCAGGCGGGTGTGCTTAATTCGGTCGGGCGGTTCGCCGCCGCCGCGGGCACGCCGATTTTGCTTAATCTGGTCGCCATGTTGGGTTTGCTGGTGTTGACGCCTTATACCGAAACTCCGGCCCATGCCCTGGCCTGGGGCACCTTTGCTTCGGGCGTGGCGCAATTCTCGTGGCTGGTGTTCAGCTGTCGCAAGGCCGGGGTTGGTTTGACGCTGGTGCGTCCTCGGCTGACACCGGAAATTCGCTTGCTGATCAAGCGCATCGTGCCGGGCGCGGTGGGGGCTGGGGTCTATCAAGTCAATCTGGTCATCAACACCATGATCGCCTCGACCGTGGCCGACGGCGCGGTGAGCTATTTGAATTATGCCGACCGGGTCAATCAATTGCCGTTGGGGGTAGTGGGCATTGCCATCGGCACGGCCTTGTTGCCGTTGTTGTCGCGCCAGATCAAACAGGGCGCTTTGCAAGCCGCCGCCGACAGCCAGAATCGAGCGTTGGAATTTGGTCTGCTACTGACCGTTCCCGCCGCTGCCGCCTTGATGGTTCTGGCGCTGCCAGTGGTTACCGTGTTGTTTCAACGGGGCTCATTCGGCGCGGATGCCAGCAGAGAGACCGCCCACGCTTTGGTGGCGTTCGCTATCGGCCTGCCCGCTTACGTGCTGGTCAAGGTGTTGACACCGTCCTTTTTCGCCCGCGAAGACACCGCGACTCCGGTCAAGGTGGCGGCGGTGGTGATGGCGATCAACGTGGCGCTCAATCTGGCTTTGGTGGCGGAATTGCGCCATGTGGGCATGGCGTTGTCCACCGCCATCGCAGCTTGGTGCAATGTGGGCCTGCTGGCGATTATTTTGGCCAAGCGCGGGTTTTTTGTTTTGGACGCCAGACTGATATCCCGCGCGCCGCGCATTGTTGCTGCTGGCGCCGTTCTGGCGCTGGCGTTGTATGGGTTACAGGGCTGGCTGTGGACCGGCGGATTGGGAACCTGGGCAGGATTGGGCGTGGTCGCTGTGTTGGTCGGATCGGGACTGGTGGTTTTTTCCGTTACAGCCCATATAATCGGAGCGGCCAGTCTGGGTGAAATGCGAGCGATGATGCGGAAAAGAGCGTGATGGATTTTAGCGGCATACGATATCGGCTGCATTATTTGCGTCTCGCCTTGCAGGGCGTGCGTCTGCCCACCTGGTTTGATCACTGGTCGTGGGGGACTAGGCTTGCGGTTTTCGTCTCGGTGTTCGCGCTATATTACGGCGTGGGAGCGCTGGTGGTTAATCAAGTGGATACCAACCCGTCCTTCATGAACAAAACCGGCGCGGTGGGGGCCCATTATTCCCGCGCCATCAACGCCGCGCCGCAATTGACCCTGCGCGAGGTCGATTCTCATCACTGGACTCCGGCCGATCCTTTCTTTCTGCCCGGTTCAATTCTGTCCACCATGCCGCGCTTTCAACAAGGCATGATCGCAGCCATCGGCCGCTTCGCCGAGACGCTGACCCGGTTGGATAACGGCGCCGACGGCAACTTGGCGCTGGCGGCGGGGCTGTACAAATATCCCGGAACGGTGTGGCGCTTGGCGCCGGGCATATCGTGGCTGCCAACCGCGCCGTCATCTCGGCAATATCGCCGCGCTGCCCATGCGCTGGAAACCTTCGATGACGATCTGTCCAAGATTGATCAACCTAATTTGGTGCAGCAAGCCCCTGCCGTGGTGGCGGTGCTTGATGCTTTCGCCGCCGATCTGGACGGCATGACCGACCGATTGGTGCGGCATTTGGACGGCGATCCCTCGGCCTTGTTCGATGGCCAAGGCCGCATGCTGTTTCAATCGGATCGCGGGCATTTGTATGCCTGGGGCGTGATCTTGGCCGAATTAGCCAAGGACGATGTGGATTTGTTGACCGAAAAAGAATTGGCCGGACCCTGGTCCCATTTGACCGAAATCCTGTTCAAGGCCGCCGCCATGGATCCCGGCATGGTCACGGTGGGCCAAGGATTGATCGCCAACCATTTGGAGCAACAGGGATTCGCCTTGCTGCGAGCCCGAAAAGCCGCCGCTGAGATCAAAGCGTCGTTGAATTAGAGCAGAATGATAGCTTACCATTACTGCGATAGCCGCCATTGTGGCGGCGGCCAAGCAGCTGGATGGCTGCGCCCGGCGAGGGCATGTCTAGAATCCGTCAGCGTCGTTGTCGCTATCGCTGTCGCCGCCGCGCAGAACGGCGCGCATTTCACCTTCTTCGATTTGATGGACGTCGTCCAGGTGTCGTTCCCAAGTTTCGACGAACTCGGACAGAGCGACCAAAATACTCTCTTCCAAAGTCCGTTCGGTTTCCAAAGCCAGCGTGTCCAAACGTCGCTTCAAATCATCGGGAATCGAAACCGTCACCATTGCCATTAGAAACATCCTTACGCCACAATTTGAGGCGACTTTATACCCAACATTAACCCTTTACCAGATTTGCGTAAGACATGTTAAAAGCGCGTCCATGACTCAAGATCTTCCTCCCAAGCAGACGGGGCTGTCCGTCAACGCCGATGACCGCATTCGTCTGAGCGATCAAAACGCAAGCGAAGAAAAACCGGCAACTGCCCCGCGTCGACCCCGCTCGTCCAAACTGCCCAAGCCGCCCAAGCCGAAAAGGCCAAAAAAAGCCAAGGGCGGCGGTGGTTTATGGAGTCGGGTGCTGATCTGGTCGATCACACTGGGTATTTGGGTCGGCATCGCCGGGCTTGGGGTCATTGGCTATTACGCCATCGATCTACCCGATTTGGATCAAGCGGGCATGACAACCACCCGCCGCGCCGCTATCGTTATTCAGGCGCAAAGCGGCGAGACCTTTGCCGCCTATGGCGATATTTACGGCGAGCCGCTTAGTCTAGAGCAAATGTCGCCTTTCATCCCGCAAGCGGTGATGGCCACCGAAGATCGGCGTTTTTATTCTCATTTCGGAATCGATCCAATCGGGTTGGCGCGCGCTATTTGGGTCAATATGCGGGCTGGACACACCGTTCAGGGCGGTTCAACCATTACCCAGCAATTGGCCAAGAATTTGTTCTTGAAGCCCGACCGCACCTTGAAGCGCAAGATACAAGAAGCGTTGATGGCGCTGTGGATCGAGCATCGTTTCACCAAAGATCAGATTTTGACCATTTATCTGAACCGGGTCTATTTGGGCTCGGGCACTTTCGGGGTGGATGCCGCCGCACGGCGTTATTTCGAGACCTCGGCCAGATCGGTGTCGCTGTATCAGGCGGCGATGATCGCCGGGCTGTTGAAAGCGCCCAGCAAATATTCACCGCTTAACGATGCCGAGGCCGGGCATGCCCGAACTGTCGACGTTCTCAACAACATGGTGGCCGCCGGGATGATCGACGCCAAGACCGCCGAATCGGCGGCGTTGACCGGCGCGGCGCAGTTGGTCAAACGCGCCCCACCCGCCGGACATTATTTTGCCGATTGGATCAAATCCACGGTGGACGGCATGGCCGAGATTCAAGGCAAGGACATCGTGGTCAAGACCACCATGGATCTGCGCCTGGAGCGCGCGGCGGAAAACGCCTTGAAAACCACCTTGGACGCCCATGGCGAAAAATCCAACGTCAGTCAAGGCGCCGTGGTGGTGCTGGGCCTGGACGGCGCGGTCCGCGCCCTGGTGGGCGGCAAGGATTACGACGACAGTCAGTTCAACCGCGCCACCCAGGCGTTGCGTCAGCCGGGATCGTCGTTCAAGCCCTTCGTCTATCTGGCGGGCATGGAATACGGCCTGTCCCCCGACGATACCATGGAGGACGCGCCCATCAGTTTGGGTGGTTGGTCGCCCGGCAATTACAGCGGCAAATTCGAAGGAATGGTCAGTCTGCGCCACGCCTTTGCCGAATCCATCAATACGGTGGCGGTAAGGATCATCGAAAAAGTCGGTCCCAACCGTGTGATCGAGGCCGCTCATCGGTTGGGCGTCACCTCGGATCTGCGCCCTGACGCGTCGCTAGCCTTGGGCACCAGCGAGGCTACGCCGCTGGAAATGACCACCGCCTATGCCGCTTTCGCTAATGGTGGTGACGGGGTGACCGGCTTCGGCATCACCGAGATCGACGACAATCACGGCAACGTCTTGTTCAAGCGCGAGGGCGGCGGCATGGGCCGGGTAATAGCCCCCGAGGCCTTGGCCAAGATGCACACCTTGATGAGCGCGGTGATCACCGAAGGCACCGGCAAAGGTGCCAAGCTGGATCGTCCGGCGGCGGGCAAAACCGGCACCACCCAGGATTACCGCGACGCGTGGTTCCTGGGCTTCACTTCGGATTACGTCACGGGCGTATGGCTGGGCAACGACGATCAGCGCAACGCCATGAAGAAGGTCACCGGCGGCGGCCTACCAGCGCAGGTGTGGAAACAGGTGATGACCGAGGCTCATCGCGGCCTGCCTGTTCGCCCGCTGGTCATGCCGATCTCGGTCGAGGCCGAGTCCGATGGCTTCGGTAAAACCCTGGATAGCGCCGTCGACGCCGCCAAGAGCGCGGGTGATTCCATCGGCGGGTTGATCAATTCAATCTTTGGACATTAGGGGCGGGGCTTTGCCCATTTCAGTCATTTTGGTAATTTTGATTCGCGGATACAACTCTTGCAATTCTTTCCTTGCTTAATCACCCGAAAAGATTCTGTTCTGATCCATTCTTAACTTAGGTCAGACTTTCAGAATGCACGCTTCTGAGAATATCCAGTTGCCTGGAAACAGCCCTCAGAGCCCGTCCGGAAGGTTCTTGAATCGGATGAATCACTTATGATTCTATCGTCCCCACGGCAACAAATGGGGGCGATATGTGGACGGCAGAGAATAGACAGGTCTATGAACGGCCTGGGCAACGGTACCCAAGTGA
>CAIYCT010000320.1 GCA_903924765.1 uncultured Rhodospirillaceae bacterium
GACGCGCTCTTGCTCTTTCCCCGCCAAGCCTAACGCCTCCGTTCAGCCGCCCGCGCGGAATGAACCCAAATAATGATGCCAAACGTCCACGCGGGTCGGCTGGAACGGCGGGTTAGGCGGGTGGGCAGGGAGACAATGCCGGGGTTTCTTTGCTTTTGCTCTTTTCATCATTCGGCGGAACCCGTCCATGGTTCCGCCTTACGGCCTTTTGCCGCGTTACGCCTTACCGCGTTTATGGCACAGGAGTATGCTTAAGGAATTGTGCGACAATGCCGAGTATACCAGTTATAAATGCCCCCCAGAGCGGAATGTATATCTTCCACCTTTCCTCACGTTTGAGTTGAATATCATGGATGGCAAAGGCAGTCTCAAACAGTTTCAAAACGAACTCTGTTGAAAGAGGTGGACGTTTATAGTTATCCACCTTACTACCCTCAACATCACGAGCAATAAGCGACACAGGCCACTTACTATCGAGATTGACTCTGAAAAATTCTGGATGTCGCTTTGCCAGTTCCACCCAATGTTGAGCAGAAATTGGATTCCCTTGTAAATCTTTCACTAACTGCTCTTCACTTCGACGAGCGAATTCCTCATCTAGGCCGAGAACTTGAATCAATGCACAAATATCTTGAAGTCGTCCATTAATAAGATATTCATAGTTTTTTGAATTGGCGCGCTCGAAATCCAAGTGCAACATTTTTTATGAAAGAATGTTGCATGAAAAAAACATACAGACACCTTACCGTTGATGACCGTACATTGATCCAAACTCAACTCCAGCAAGGATTTAAACCCGCCGCCATTGCAGCCAGTTTGAGCCGGCCCCGTTCTTGTGTCACACGGGAACTGGCCCGCAATGGATGGAAGGCCGCTTCTGCCACCCGATCCGTCGGGCGCCCGGCTATTGCAGGCGGCTACTCTTCCAGTCGGGCCAACCTGCGAGCCCGCCGCCTCTCTGCGATGCCACGCATTGAGCGTAAGCTGGTCGTTGGCAATCCGCTATGGGAAAAAGTCGTCGACGGTTTGCTGCAAGGCTTATCGCCGGAGCAGATTGCCGGTACACTGCAACGCATGGACGAACCGATCAGACTGTGCCACGAAACCATTTACCAAGCCATCTACGCCATGCCGAAAGGCGAGTTGCGCACGGAAACCATTGCCTTGTTGAGGCACGGCCACAACAAGCGCCGCCCCCGTCTCCGCGGCTGCGACCGGCGCGGGCAAATCCCCGACATGACCAGCATCGACCTGCGCCCGTCCGACATCGAAGAACGCCAGGTGCCCGGCCATTGGGAAGGCGACCACATCAAGGGGGCTGGCAACCGTTCCCAAGTCGGGACGCTCGTCGAACGCAAGACCCGCTACGTCGCCCTGGTCAAACTCGACGACGGCACAGCGCAAGCCACGGTTGACGGGTTCGGCACGATCCTGCAACGCTTTGATGCCGATCTGCGCCGCTCGCTCACCTATGACCAAGGCCGTGAAATGGCCCGGCATGCCCAATTGACAGAAGACACTGGCATCAAAGTTTACTTTGCCCATCCGCACAGCCCTTGGGAACGCGGTCAAAACGAAAACACGAATGGCTTGCTCCGTCAGTATCTGCCAAAGGGCTCCGATCTCTCGGTCCACTCCCAGCAGGCACTTGATGACATTGCTTGGAAGCTCAATACCCGGCCCAGAAAATCGCTAGGTTGGAAATGTCCGGCGGAACTCTTCCTTCCCGGAGGCGCATTTGACTTCAAATCCTACTGGGCCGATAAACTCAACCTTGTTGCACTTGGACATTGAAACCACCATTCATAAAAATTGAACCTCGCGCTTTAATTTATAAAATTCTTACATTTCTTCAGTTTAACCGAAATGGTTATAAACTTTAAATGCCTAACGCCCGAGCTAAGGGGCGCGGGCGGACAAAGCTAGGGGAAACAGGCCAAAGCGCAACCCCGCGTCCCCTTGAGCGCCGGGTTGGGCGGCGGACTAGAAAAAAGTGGCTCTTGCTCTTTGCTCTTGGCTTTTTAA
>CAIYCT010000321.1 GCA_903924765.1 uncultured Rhodospirillaceae bacterium
GACCGTGTCGGACTCGCGCACACAACTTTTAAGCCGATGCGCTACCTCTTGCAGCAATTTGTCGCCTTTCTCATGTCCTAGGGTGTCGTTGACCTCCTTGAAGCGATCCAGATCAATGAAGATCAAGGCCAGCGGCAAGGCATTGCGCACTGACTTTTTCATTTCCTGCTCCAAGCGGTCGCGGAACATGCGACGATTGGGCAAGCCGGTCAGGGCGTCGAAATTGGCCTGATGCCAGATAATTTCCTGGGATTTCTTTTGATCGCTAATGTCGTAAAAAAGAGCAACCCGGCGCGAGACCTTGCCGTCTCGACCGGTGATACTGTTGATGCTCATCCATTGCGGATAGATCTCGCCGTTTTTGCGGCGGTTCCAAATCTCGCCCTGCCATCGTCCGGTGGCGTTCAAATCCGTCCACATTTTGGTATAAAAAGTCTCGTCGTGATGACCGGATGACAGAACGCCAATGGATTGGCCGACAATTTCCTGCTCGCTATAGCCGGTGATGGCGCTAAAAGCCCCATTGATGGTTTGGATCACACCCTTTGGATCGGTCACCATCATGGCTTCGCTGCTGGTTTCATAGACCAAAGCCGCCAGCCGCAGCGCTTCCTCGGCTTGCTTGCGTTGTTGCTCACGATCGAAATTGTCGAGCGCGAAGGCAATATTCTGCGTCAATTCCTCCAGCAGAATTATTGTTTCGCTATCGAACGCATTTAGCCCGGCATCATAGACTGATAAGATTGCATAGGGCTTGCCGCCACGCAAAATGGGAAACGACGCCGCCGATTGCCATCCCCGCTCAATCGCAAACTTATGCCAGGGAGCCGTCGTCAGACTGGCCAAATAGTCGTTGATAATGACCGGATGGTTTGCACGGAAAGCAATTCCCACCGGACCTTGGCCGCTGGGAATGTCGGCGCGGGACGACAATTTGATTTGATCGGCATAATCGGATTCGCGACCAAACCTAGCCACCATATGAAAATCCAAACTGACGGGATCATGTTGACAAATAAAGGCCAGCATCATGCCGCCATGTTCTACGGAACAGCGACACGCCAGTGGAAACAGCTGCGCTTGATCGTCAAGGCGGACAATGGCCTGATCAATGACACTGCGCGCTTTGTACAATCGGCTTAGGCGACGGACGTTATTCTCGATGGTTTTACGGTCTGTAATATCTTGGATGGTGCCTAACATCCGAAGCGGCATGCCGTCTTCGTCGCGTTGGATTTCGCCCAACCCCAGCATCCAGCGTCGCTGACCGTCACGGGGACGAACAATGGGATATTCGTGATTGAACTGGCTTCCCGACCGAGAAATGCTTTCCAGATACGCAGCCATTTCCATCTGCATGTCGGGGGCGATCAAGCCCAACCAAGTGGACGCGTCGCGAGGATAATCGAGATCAATGCCAAAAATCAGGTCGAGAACATCGGAGCTTTCCCACACATCCGCCTTAAAATCGTAGACGTAATAGCCCAGATTAGCGGCCTTTTGCACGCCTCTCAGCCGTTGCTCGCTGTCGCTCAAGGCCCGCATCGAGGATTTGAGCTCAGTAATGTTAACGCCAGCGCACGATAATCCGACGATTGCGCCGGTGGAGTCGTGCAGCGGCTGGACCATCAAATCAAAGACTTCAGCCGTGGGATCGTTGAGCCGGGTGGGAACCTCGACCCGCTCGCCGATGCCGGTCTCCAGCACCCGACGCTTGATCGCGCCCATGCGGTCGGCCAGTTCCTGTTCTAAGATATCCCAATCGGTCTTGCCCAGCACATCCTCGGGCTTGAATCCCATATGCGGGTGATAAATCCATGTGTAGCGCAGCTCGCGGTCATGATGGCACAGCGCCATGGGACTCATTTCCAGGCTTTGCTTGAACCGCTCTTCGCTGGCCTTGACTTCGGTTAAATCGGCGCGGAGTCGCTCAAGCTCTCTCTCCAATTGGATCAAGCCCTTGTCGCCTCCGGCAATATCGTCAGTCTCGGCCAATCGTGTCATGGCGAGACGCCCTTAGGAAATCCCTTCACTTAACAGAAACCTCCTTCACTAGGCACGCTCTTAACACGGTCTTTGGAATGCAAGAAACTGAAATGTTCTCCCTATCCCCAAGGGCATGGTGTGATCTACGACGTCTTAAATAGGTCCCTGGTGTCTCAAGTTTTCTAAGCCTGATAACGCTTAAGAGTGCTTACAGAGTTAAGATTTCAGACTCTTGGATCAAATGTCCAATGGAGAACGATTATTTGTAAATAAATGTGATTGCCGGGACGGACAATTAGCCATCCGCCCTATGCCAAGATCAGGCGTTCAAAATCCTCGGCGGTCACAGGTTTGGAGAACAGATAACCCTGGCCGAAATCGCAGCCTGCTTGCAGCAACGCCAAGCGTTGCTCTTCGGTTTCAATGCCTTCGGCCACTACCTTGATGCCCAGCTTATGGGCCATGACGATGATGGCTTCGCACAGCGCTTTATCGCTGGAATCGGGCCCAATGCCGCGCACGAATGATTGATCGATTTTGAGCGTATCAATGTCGAACTTCTTAAGATAGGACAAGGACGAGTAACCGGTGCCGAAGTCGTCTAGGGAGACTTGCATGCCGTACTCCTTCAATTGCAGCAATTCCTCGAAAATATGGTCGGAGGCATCCAGCAGCAGCCCCTCGGTGATTTCCACGGCGATTGCATCGCCCGCCAAGCCCAATTCGCTTACCCCCGCTGCCTGTCGCGAAGAAAGGCATGGACAGCAATACGTTAGACCCACTGTCTTTTCTGACGCGCGGCCAACTCGATAAGATCAATGACGTCTTTGCCGATGAGTTTGAAGAGTTTGGCTATTCCGCGCTTTAAAACCGTTCCGGTCGTAGGACTAGAATCAGCCAAAAGCCGCCTATTCAGCGGCTTTTCAGTATTAAAGAAATCGTTCTGTGTGGGCCCTTGCCACAGGCCGGGCTATAGTCAACAAGCCTCGTGCCCCCATCTTTGGGGTAGACCCAAATTACCTGGATATGCTTCCGCAAGGTTCCCCGGAAGCAACCTTGATCTGGGCGCTATCTGCGCCCCTGCTCCAACCTCTTGATATTTATGAGAGAAATTGGAGCGGGCGAAGGGATTCGAACCCTCGACATCAACCTTGGCAAGGTTGCGCTCTACCCCTGAGCTACGCCCGCTTCCGCCCGGATGTGATCCGAGAAGGCCCGGATAATACGCATTGGCGCTTCGCGTGCAAGGGTTTTTTGAATCTTTATCATTACTGCTTGCCAGCCAAAGGTTTCCGGTCCATCTATCTTGCAGTGCAATCAACAGCCCATGGGGTATAAAAGACATGGACAGTCTGATCGGTTCCACCACGCCAAGCCATATGGGGCAAAAAGCCGCCGCCGCCGATTTGATCAAGGACGGCTCGGCCGAGACCTTCGTCGTCGACGTTATGGAGGCCTCGAAAACCGTTCCGGTGATCGTCGATTTCTGGGCGCCGTGGTGCGGCCCATGTAAGAGTCTGGGCCCGCTGCTGGAAAAGGTGGTGCGCGAGGCCAGAGGCGCTGTCCGTATGGTCAAGATCAACGTGGACGACAATCAAGTCCTGGCCGAACAATTGAGAGTTCAGTCGGTCCCCACCGTTTACGCCTTCAAGGATGGCCGACCGTTCGACGCTTTTGCCGGGGCCTTGCCCGAAACCCAAATCCGTTCGTTCATCCAACGCCTGACCGCCGGGGGCGACGCGCCGCCCTCCATCGCCGATATGGTATCCCTGGCCAATCAAGCCCTGACCGAAGGCGACGCCCAAGCCGCCGCCGATCTGTTTCAGCAAATCTTGGAAGAAGAGCCGGACAATTCAGCCGCCCTGGGCGGTTTGATCCGCACCTTGGTATCGGTGGGGCAATTGGATACAGCTGCGGAATATCTAGCCCGCATTCCCGAGACCTTGACGCCCAATGCCGACATCGCCGCCGCCCGCACCGCGCTGGACTTGGCCAAATCGGCGTTAGCGGTCGGCCCGCTGGATGATCTGAAACGCAAGGCCGCCGATAATCCCAAAGATCCGCAAGCACAGATGGATTTGGCCCTGGGGCTTTACGCCGCCGGTCAGGTCGAAGAAGCCATCGACACGCTGCTGGACTTGTTCCTGAGCCATCGCGCCTGGAACGACAATGCCGCCAAGACCCAATTGGTGCACATCTTTGAAGCCTTGGGTCACGAGCATCCTTTGACCTTATCGGGAAGACGGCGGTTATCGTCGTTGATGTTCAGCTAGGACTGTCACCATGGCGACCGGATCCGTCGGCGATACCACTCTCCCTCAAATCCTGCCGGTGTTCGCCGTGCCCGGAGCGGTGGTTTTGCCCCATGGCCGCATTCCAATGATCGTGTTCGAACCACGCTACATCGCCATGATCGACGACGCCCTGGGCAAAGGTCGCCTGTTTGCGCTGGTGCAGCCCGACCCGCAAACGCCGGGACCGGTCAAGGACCTGCACGCAGTCGGCACGCTGGTCCGCATCGTCGCCTTTGGCGAGACCGGCGACGGCCGTTATCTGATCACCGGCCAAGGCATCTGCCGCTTTCACATCGTCGCCGAACGGCCAGGCGACAACGGCTATCGCCGAGTCGAAGTCAACTATACCGGCTATCAAAAAGATCTGGATGAACCCAAGATCGTCTTAACCGACCGGGCCAAATTGATCGAGTTGATGCGCGCCCATCTGGGGGCCTTGGACATCAGCGGCGATTGGGATGCGTTGGATTCCTTGTCAGACGATCAATTGACCGACCGCTTGGCCATGGTCTGCCCGTTCAGCCCCGAGGAACGGCAGGCCTTGCTGGAAGCCGTCGACCATCAAACCCGCTGCTCGCTCATGATCGCCCTGTTGCAACGGGACTTGATCGCCGAAAGCGGTTCGTCCACCATTCACTAAACCATGCTTCGCTTCTGCCGAAGCATGGTTTAGTGTTTAGTAAGCCCCTCGCCGGGCGGGCGCTTCCGCGCCCTTGGCCGCATCGCATTCGTTTATAGAGAAACGAATGCTTGATTGATTGGAGCGCTTAATTCATGCCCACACAAGACCGTATCCCCGGCATCAATCCCAAGCTGTTGGATCTGCTGGTGTGCCCCATTACCAAAGGGCCTCTGCGCTATGATTCCGAGCGACAAGAGCTAATCAGCGATAAGGCAGGTCTGGCCTTTCCCATTCGCGACGGCATCCCTGTCATGCTGCCCGACGAAGCCCGGCCTTTATAAGTTAAAGCGGCAATCCTTGCAGCGGCCTGGGAAGGTCTCCGACCACACCCATGGCATGGCGGGAAAACAGGCGCTTGGCTGGCGGACAGTGCGCCACTGCCAGCAGACCGATATCGCGCGCCGCCGTCAGCAACGGATTACGGTTGGAGAACAGGTGATTGAGGCCATCGGTCACCCCCATCATCATGCCGGTGTCAAACCGCCGCCAGCGCTGATACCGCTCCAGCACCGCCGTGCCGCCCACATCTTGGCCCAACCGGGCGCCTTCGACCACCACCTGGGCCAACGCCGCCGCATCACGAATGCCTAAATTCAGGCCCTGTCCAGCGATGGGATGCATACCGTGCGCCGCATCACCCACCAAGGCAAGACGGGAATCAATGGTCCGTTCCGCCATTTGGAACGTCAAGGGATAGGCAAAGCGAGGACCCGCCAAGGTAATTTGGCCTAGAAAATCGCCAACTTTTTCAGAGAGCTCGCCTAAAAAATAGGCATCTTCTTGCGCCATGATGGCCGTCCCTAAATGCCTCTTTTCTGTCCACACGATGCCTGAACGATAACCGGTTTGCGTTGCCGTCATGGGCAAAATGGCAAAGGGGCCGGAGGGCAGGAAGTGTTCATAGGCAACGTTGTTATGGGGTTTTTCGTGACCAATGGCGCAAACGATAGCGCTTTGGCCGTAATCCCAACCCTTGATCTTGATGCCCGCCGCTTGGCGAGTGGGCGAGGGGCGACCGTCGGCGGCCACCACCAAACCCGCTTCGATCCGCTCGCCGTTCGACAGCGTGGCCTTGGCGGCGGACGCGGTGAATTCCCACGACTCCACAATTGTCGAACTCTTCACCGCAATGCCCAATTCCTTCAATCTTTTCAAGGCCGCGCTTTTGATTTCCTCGTTCTCAACGATCCAGCCGAAGGGATTGTCACCCACGTGGCGATGGTCGTAATGCAGCAACACCGGCGCATTGCCGTCGGTGACCTGTATGTCCAAAATCGCTTCTGCAAAGGGGGACAAGTGGGTCCAAAAGCCGCCCACGTCCAAGGATCGTTTGGCCGACAACGCCAAGGCAATGGCGCGACCGTCACTGGCCGGGGCCGAAAGAATCTGCGGCTCGCCCGCCTCGATCACCATGACGCGAACCCCGGCTTGCGCCATCAGCGCCGCCGTCAAGGCTCCCACAGGACCGGCTCCGATCACTAGTACATCGACCCGTTCCATGGCGTACTCCTTTGTCGACCCATCGTGACATCCTTAGCCCTTGTGCCACCGGATGACGGTCAAAACAAGAAAATGGATCAAAAATGCGGCGATTCCATGACAACCAGCTTAAGGATGATGCACCCTCGGCGAGCCGGTAAAATCTATGCTATTGATTTATTTGAATTTCTTAGTTGGCATGAACCTTGTATAGAAGAGTGTGGGGCCGGGATTGGCTTGGCTGCCGTATCATAAGAACATAGGGGACAAACCGATGAAGCTGATTACCGCCATCATCAAACCCTTCAAATTGGATGAAGTCCGCGAAGCGCTGATTCCCTTGGGCGTCCAAGGGTTGACCGTTAGCGAAGTCAAGGGCTTCGGTCGTCAAAAGGGTCAAACCGAAATTTATCGTGGCGCAGAGTATGTGGTGAACTTCCTGCCGAAGATCAAAATCGAAATCGCCGTCAATGACGACATTTCCGATCGCGTGGTGGAAGCCATTCAAATCGCCGCTCGCACCGGCAAAATTGGGGACGGAAAGATTTTCGTTGCCGAGATCACTCAAGCCCTGCGCATCCGTACCGGCGAGACCAATGGCGAGGCCCTCTAGGCGATCGCTTCATTGTGACAGCTAAAGTCCCAATTCCTTCCAATTCGGGGGTATAATATGACGTTTCGTTTAAAACCCATCTTTTTGGGCTTAGGCACCGCCTGCGCCCTGATGTTTGCGGCCTCGCTCGGTTTCGCCGAGGAAGCCGCCGCGCCTGCCGCCGCCGCTGCGGCAGCGGCGGCTCCCGCCGCACCCGCTGCCGCTCCGGTTCTCGATACCGGCGCTACCGCGTGGATGCTGACATCCACCGCCTTGGTTCTATTGATGACCATTCCCGGCTTGGCTTTGTTCTATGCCGGCATGGTTCGCAAGAAGAACGTTCTGGGCACAGCCATGCAATCCTTCGCCATCACCTGCCTGGTGACGGTGTTGTGGGCCGTTGTGGGTTATAGTCTGGCCTTTACCGGCGACAATCCCTATATCGGCAGCTTGGATCGTTTCATGATGAACGGCGTCGAAAAGACCACTTTATCCAATTACGGTCCCATTCCGGAAACTGTGTTCATGTGTTTCCAGATGACCTTCGCCATCATCACCCCTGCCTTGATCACCGGCGCTTTCGCTGACCGGATGAAATTCTCGGCTTTGTTGGTGTTCATGGCTTTGTGGAGCTTGGTGGTCTATGTGCCCATCGCTCACTGGGTCTGGTCCGCCAACGCCAATGGCAAGCCCGTTGGTTGGTTGAACGTCATGGGCGTGCTGGACTTCGCTGGCGGCACTGTGGTGCATATCAACGCCGGTGTGGCCGGTTTGATCGCCGCCATCGTCATCGGTCCCCGCAAGGGCTTTGGCCAAGACAATCTGGCGCCCCATAACCTGACCTTGTCCTTAATCGGCGCTTCGCTGTTGTGGGTGGGCTGGTTTGGCTTCAACGCCGGTTCCGCCGTCGCTGCCGATGGACGTGCCGGTTTCGCCATGGCCGTGACCCAGGTGGCTACTGCCGCTGCCGGTCTGGGCTGGATGGCCGCTGAATGGATCACCCGCGGCAAGCCCTCGGTTCTGGGCATCATCTCGGGCGCGGTGGCCGGTCTAGTTGCCATCACCCCTGCTTCCGGTTTTGTCGGCATCGGTGGATCGCTGGTCATCGGCTTGGCCGCTGGCGTGATCTGCTTCTGGGGCGCTACCGGTCTGAAGCATGCCTTGGGGTATGATGATTCCTTGGACGCGTTCGGCGTGCATGGCATCGGCGGCATCGTCGGCGCCTTGTTAACCGGCGTGTTCGCGGTTGAAGGCATCGGCGGCACCAAAGGCGTTTTGGAAGGCAACACCGATCAGTTGCTGATCCAAGCCGAAGGCATCGCCTCAACGCTGATCTACACCGCCGTGGTGACCTTCATCCTGCTGAAAATCGTCGATGCGGTCATTGGTTTGCGTGTTACGCCGGAAGAAGAAGTGGAAGGCTTGGACCTTGCCCTTCACGGCGAGACTGTTCACTGAGCTTTTAAATCACAGTGATCTTTGTCTAAGATACCCACCCCGGAGAAATCTGGGGTGGGTTTTCTTATGGGAGATGGGCATGTACCGACCCGACGCTTTCCGCAACGACCGAGTGGACCAGCTTCATCGGGTGATGATCGATTATCCCTTTTGCACCCTCGTCACCCATGGTCCCGACGGCTTTAACGCCAATCCCATGACCGCCTTAAAGGCGGGAACTTCCGCTTTGGCGATTTTCAACGGTCCCAATTGTTATGTGACCCCGTCCTGGTATCCCTCCAAACACCAAACCCGCAAGGTGGTTCCCACTTGGAATTATGTGGCCGTCCATGCCCATGGAACCTTGGAATTCTTCGATGATCGTGATGCTCTTTTCGATGTGGTCACCCGCCTGACTGATCGTCACGAATCCAGATGGACCGCGCCGTGGAAGGTGAGTGACGCTCCCGTGGATTACATTCACACTATGTTGGCGGGCATCGTCGGAATCCGTCTTCTCATTTCTAGGCTTGAAGGGAAGTGGAAGATCAGCCAAAACCGCACTCCTGAAGATCGAGCTGGGGTGATCCAAGGGCTGTCGCATTCCGATGACCCCGCCGCCTCTGTTCTTTGCGCCCTCATGTCCAAAGATGAATAATCGCTATGCTTAATCCTCGTCTCGATCTGTTGACCGATTATCCGTTCAAGCGCTTGGCCGATTTGTTGGGCGAACCGCCGAACGCGACGTCCATCGTCATGTCCATCGGCGAACCGCAGCATCAGCCCCCGGCTTTTCTGTCCGAGATCCTGGCGCAATCCGCCGCCGATTGGGGCAAATACCCGCCCGCTACCGGCACCCTGGCCTTTCGCGCCGCAATCAAGACATGGCTGACCCGGCGCTTCAAACTATCGGACGATTTGATTCAGACCGACACGCATATCCTGCCGGTGGCGGGCACCCGCGAAGCTTTGTACATGGTGGCGCAATTGACGCCTCCGCAAAAGAACGGCGGCCAAGCCTTGGCGCTGTTGCCCAATCCCTTTTACCAAGTCTATCAAGGCGCCGCGCTCATGGCCGGAGCGCAGCCGGTTTTTGTCGGCGGCGCTTTTGACCCCGGCGCTCAACCCGATTACACGACCCTTGCGCCTGAAATTCTGGATCGCGTCACCTTGGCGTATCTGTGCACTCCCGCCAATCCGCAAGGTTCGACCGCCAGCCTTGAAGAATTGAAACGCGCTGTACAGTTGGCTCGAAAACACGATTTCATCTTGGCGGTAGACGAATGTTATTCGGAAATTTGGGACCGAGAGGAACCAAGCGGCGTCTTGACCGCCTGCGACCAACTGGGTGAAGGCCTTAGCAAGGTCTTGGTGTTTCATTCCCTGTCCAAACGATCCAGCGTGCCGGGGTTGCGGTCCGGGTTCGTCGCCGGGGATGCAAGTCTGATCCAGAAATTCGCCTTGATCCGATCCTATGGCGGAGCGGCTTTGCCCTTGCCGGTCATCCATGCCTCGACCGCTTTGTGGCAAGATGAGTCCCATGTGGACTTCAGCCGCGTTTTGTACCGGCGCAAATTGGATTTAGCCGAGGCTTATTTGAGCCAATCACCGGGATTCCGTCGTCCCCAGGGCGGTTTTTTCCTGTGGCTGAACGTGGGCGACGGCGAAGAAGCCGCGTTGAAATTATGGAAACAGGCAGGCATTCGAGTCCTGCCCGGTGCGTATTTAGCCCGTCCGGACC
>CAIYCT010000322.1 GCA_903924765.1 uncultured Rhodospirillaceae bacterium
GCTCGATGAAGACGACCGCCCATTATGCCAAGGTGGATGTCGGCATGTTGGGCGGGATCGCCCAGTCCTGGCCCGCTGTGGAGACTGCCTCGTGCCAGCCTTACCCCGATCTGGTGCACCTCGGAAAGATGGCGCAACCCTGGCCGGGAGATGTGTCATGCTGAGCCAGGATTTGGACCGGTATGTCGCCCTGCAACGGGCCAGCGGCCTCAAGTTTCGCAACCAGTTCCGCCTCTTAAAGAGTTTCGTTGCCTTCGCCGAGGCGGGCGACGACGATGTCGTACACACGGATCGGGCGATCGCGTGGGCGTCATTGGGGCCGTCTCCGAACGAGCGGCACACGCGGATGGGAGTCGTGCGGCGTTTCGCACTGGCGATGCGGCCCGAAGATCCCCGGTATGAGGTGCCGCCCGCCGACGTATTCGGACGCAGGCGGTCCGAGCGGCAGATGCCCCATATCTACTCGCCGGACGAGATCGCCCATCTGATGCAGGCGGCGATGCGGATGGGACCTCCGGGATCGATCCGGCCGCTCACCTATGCCACGCTCTTCGGTCTGCTGGCCGCTACCGGCCTGCGTATTTCCGAGGCGCTGGCACTCACCATCGGCGACATCACCGAAGACGGTCTGCTCGTCCGCGAAAGCAAGTTCCGCAAGAGTCGTCTGGTGCCGCTCCATCCCACGGCACGCCAAGCCATCAATGCCTATCTGGCGGAACGTCTGATGCGGCCGGGTACGGACACCCTGCTCGTTTCCACCAACGGCAGGAAGCTGACCTACCCCACCGTGCTGGTAACCTTCCACACGCTGTCAAAGATGATCGGGCTGCGGGCCGAGCCGCACCGGAAGACGCCTCGGATTCACGACCTGCGTCACACTTTCGCCGTCCGCGCGTTGGAGCAATGCGGGGCCGACAGACGGACCATCTCGCGGCACATGCTGGCGCTCAGCACCTATCTGGGTCATGTGGACCCCTGTCACACCTACTGGTATCTTCAAGCGACCCCGGCCCTGATGCAGGAGATCGCTGAGGCTGGCGAAGCCCTCCAACAGGGAGCGCCATCATGACGGCGCTCAGCCACCACCTCAGCACCTTTCTGCGCGATCATCTGCCCAGGGAGCGCGGTGCCAGTCGGCACACCTGCGAGACATATGCCTACAGCTATCAGCTTCTGCTCGGCTTCGCCGCTGAGCGGCTGAAAACCCGCCCCAGCCGGATCGAGATCGAGCAACTGGACCCGGAGCTGATCCTCGCCTTTCTGGAACATCTCGAGGTCGGACGGGGAAATGCCGCCAGGACGCGCAACGCCAGGCTGGCAGCCATCCATTCCTTTTTCCACTACCTGGAATATCGGCTGCCATCCTGCCTCGACCAAGCCCGGCGAATCCACGCGATCCCGATGAAACGTGTGGATCAGACGCTGGTCGGGCACCTGACGCGCGACGAGATGCAGGCTCTTTTGGCCGCCCCCAACCTGCGGGAGCGAGCCGGCATCCGTGATCGCGCCATGTTGCATCTGGCCTTTACCGCGGGCCTACGCGTTTCCGAACTAATCGGCCTCAGGCTGGATCAGTTGGAGACCCGGACCCTGGACAGCATCCACGTCCTGGGAAAGGGGAGACGCGAACGGGTGCTGCCCCTGTGGAAGGAGACGACGGCGGCCATCAGGGCATGGCTCGCCGTGCGACCTCCTGTAGGCGAGCTTGAACTTTTTCTCAACGCTGCCGGCCGGCCGATGACCCGCGCCGGCTTCGAGTATATCCTCGCCAAGCACATCAACACGGCGGCAATACAGCAGCCATCTCTGGCAAACAAGCGGGTGTCGCCGCACACGCTGCGTCACACCTGCGCCATGCATACCTTGCAGGCAACCGGGGACATCCGGAAGGTCGCGCTGTGGCTTGGTCACGCCAGCATCGAGACAACGGAGATCTACCTTCGGGCCGACCCCACCGAGAAACTCGAGGCCCTCGCCAACACGGGACCACCGGCACTCCAGCGCGGCCGTTTTTCCGCACCGGATAAGCTCATGGCGATGCTGAAGGAGGCCGGCAAACCAAAGAATTAGGCTCAAATAGCCTAATGAGCTGATGGAAAGAGTTGCCGGTAAAGCAACAAAGAGCTGATCACGTAATCGCCAGAGCTCGGCCCGCCATTCTGCTATTAGTAGTCAGTCATTGCTTTGATTGCAACTACATTTGATTA
>CAIYCT010000323.1 GCA_903924765.1 uncultured Rhodospirillaceae bacterium
ACACGAACGCCCGCAGGGAACACCCCTCGCGGGCGTCGTCATTTTCGGACCACCCCATGCCCTGGAAATCACCGATCCACCGCCCGCCCGGCTGGACACCGACCAAGCGTGTCCGCCGCGATCGACTGGACCGGGAGTACGGAAAGCAAGGGTGGCGCAAGCTGGCGGCGTCAATCGCCGCCCGCGATCACGGCATCTGCTGCTTCTGCGGCGAACCCGGTGCCGACACCGCGCATCACCTCATCGAGAAGCGTCAGGGCGGCACCGATGACCCCGCCAACCTGCGGGCAATCCATCGGGGGTGCCATAACCGCCTGCATGGACGGAAGGGGGTTTAAATCCTTTCCGAATTCGATGATGCGACCGGACTGGGGTTTTACGCATCCGTGGCCAAAATGAGATAGGGGGGGGTAGACGATGCTTGACGTCGAGCAATGGCCGACGGAACGCCTGATTCCGTATGTCAGGAATCCCCGTAAAAACGACAAAGCCGTCGATCAGATGTGCGCTGCGATACGAGAATTCGGTTTCCGCATTCCCATCGTCGCCAAGTCCGACGGATCGGTGATCGACGGTCATCTCCGTCTCAAGGCAGCGCAGCGCTTGGGGCTGACCGAGGTCCCGGTGGCGCTGGCCGATGATCTGTCGGAATCGCAAATCAAGGCGTTCCGGCTGCTGGCCAACCGTTCGGCAGCCTGGGCGGAATGGGATGACGAATTGCTGGCCCTCGAACTACAGGATTTGCAGGAGGCTGGTTATGATCTCGGCCTCACCGGCTTCGACGCAGGTGAATTGAACAGCCTGATGGAAGACGGACCGGCGACTGGCCTCACAGACGAAGATGCTGTGCCGGAACCGCCCGCCCAGCCAGTCACCAAACCCGGTGACCTTTGGATATTGGGTGACCACCGGTTGCTCTGCGGCGACAGTACGGTTGCGACCGACGTCGAGCGCCTGCTGGCAGGCAAAGTTCCCCATCTCCTGGTTTCTGATCCGCCTTACGGTGTCGAGTACGACCCCAGTTGGCGGAACGATGCCGGGGTATCGTCCACCAAGCGCACCGGCAAGGTGGCCAACGATGATCGCGCCGACTGGCGGGATGCCGGGGCTCTGTTCCCCGGTGTTGTAGCCTATGTCTGGCATGCCGCCATTCACGCCACCACCGTGGCCGAGAGTTTGGTCGTCTGTGGTCTTGATATCCGGGCGCAGATCGTCTGGTCGAAAAGCCGCTTCGCCCTAGGGCGCGGTGATTACCACTGGCAGCACGAACCCTGCTGGTATGCTGTGCGTAAAGGCACCCGCAGTCATTGGCAGGGGGCGCGCGACCAATCCACCTTGTGGTCGATTGCGCCAGCCGGAGCCGAGGACGCCGCCACGCCGCACGGCACACAAAAGCCGGTCGAAGCCATGCGCCGTCCGATCATAAACAACAGCGAACACGGCGACCTAATCTACGAGCCGTTCTGCGGCAGCGGCACCACGCTGATCGCCGCCAAGGTCGGTGATCCCTCGCGCTTCAAATGCGGCCGGGATTTCGCCGCCTGGCTGGGCCTGGTGCCGCGGCAGAACTCGTCTGGTGGCAAGGATCGGCTCGGGCGGATCACCAAGGCCGGTGACCGCGCTGTACGCCGCATGCTGTTCCTCGGTGCGCTGGGCCAAGTATGGCGGGCCAAGCCGGGCACTTGGCTCGCTCGGCTGCGCGATGGCAAGCCCGCCAAGCTGGCGGCCATGGCACTGGCCAACAAGACGGCCCGGATCGCCTGGGCGGTGCTGGCACGCGGCGAGGTCTATCGCGAGACGCTGGCCGTGGCGGCATAACCGCACGGTCACAAGGAAGGTCTGCAGGAAAGGTGCTTTGACGAAGATGGTTTCCCCCCGTTCTCCGCAGCAGTGAAGACCCGTTTCCCCTCAAGCGCGACCAGCGCGTTGTTCTGATTGGGACGCTGTCAGCGGAGACCATCTTGGCCAGCGGCAATGTGCGCCGCGTCTCACAGGCCGGACACATGAACGCACGACGGGGCGGTAGCCAACAGAGTCAAGCCAGCCCTTGCAAACCCGGGGTCGTTCACACATGAAGGGAAGGCACATGATCACTCTTGCCCACTTCCTGACGGTCAAGGCCGCCCAGGACAACGCCTTCGCCACCATCTCGGCCAAGCTCGACGCCCCCAACCTGCGGATGGACGATTTCGCGCTGATGGTGAAGGCCATCGAGCTGATCGAGACCGTCCAGGACACCGATTCCTACGACGCCCTGCTGCGCAAGGTGGCGACCAAGGCCGCCGGGCTCTACGCCCCGGACTTAAGCGGCGAGGACATCCTCATGCTCACCCGGGCTTCCAGGCTGGGCGACATCCCTCATGGCGGGGAAGAGCGGTGGATGCTGCTCAATCGCGACGAACGGAACATGGATGTCACCGGGGCCGTGATGGTCGGCGAGCGCA
>CAIYCT010000324.1 GCA_903924765.1 uncultured Rhodospirillaceae bacterium
CAGTTGCTCTTCGACCCTCCGTTTCTCGATCGCCCATTGCCGGAAGCGCAACAGGGACTCGCTGATATCCGTCAGCTCGTCGCGCCCCTCCACCGGAATCGGCGTATCAAGATGGCCGACCGCAAGCCGCCGGGTCACTTCCGCCAGCCCGGTCAATCGATCGATCACCTTACGGCCCAAGCCAATCCACAGCACCAGCAACGTCCCGAAGAAGGTGATGGGAACGGTAAGTACGATCGCGTTCCGGGCATCACCCAGGGCCTGAAGGGTCATCCGACTGGTTTCCTCGGATTGCGCCTCCGCACCAGAGGCGATGGCGGTCGCGGTGGCCGATAGCGTCTCGATTTTGGCCCCAGTGTCCCGGCTCGCGTCGGCTAATTGCTGTCGGTTACGGCTCAACCGGCCGCAAAGATCGGGAATACTGTCAGGTCCCACCGCTAACGGGAACAGCGATTTGAGGTCGCCCGGAATTCCGACCAAAGCCGTGGGATCCGAGGTGGATTTCCGCCATTGGTCCAATGTCGCAACCTTAATGGCAATCTGTTGTTCAAAGGGTGCAAGATCGCCGTCTTTCTGGGCCACCATACGAAACAACAGGCCAGTCAGGTCTTCCATGGTTGCAAAGATAAAGGAATACTCATGGGCTTCGCTTTGCGCCGTTTGTTTCTGTTCTTTCTCGCCGTAGAGCGCCCCCTCACGAACATCAATAGCGTTATCAAGATGTACCAGGAGCCCGAGACGGCTCTCCAGGGCGGCGGATAATGATAGTTTTTCAAAAACCAATCGGTTTTCTTCGGAGACGGCGGCGACCAATTCTTCCCGCTGCGGCTGAACGTGTCCCGACCCCTGATGAGCAACACGATCGATCAGCTCCCCCGCCGTCACCACCTCATCGACCAACGCGGCATAGGAGACCTTACGATCCGCTTCGGTGGTGACCAGAAAAAAGCTGTCGGCCCTTCCCTCCAACCGGTGAATAATATCGATACGCAACAAAGCATCGCGAAGATCGGGCATAGTCGCCTGAAGCACACCATTGACCTTCGATTGAACCTCACCGAACGCCTTCCAGTTAGCAACACCGGCCAACAGTCCCACAAAACTAACCATAGCCACGCCAATAATCAGCCGTGGGCGGAGGCCAACCCGCAATCCTCCTCGTTCCCTGAACCATGAAACGCGCGTCGAAGCCGCCATAACAACCACCACCGCTCGGCATCTTTATTTCTAGACTACTTAATTAAATTGCTTTGGACTGTACCTCATGACAGGCCCTTCAGGCATCCGTAAAAAATGGGGCGAATGATCATATTTTACCGATCCCGAGCCAAATCATCACCAGCCCGACTGCCGAGCCCATTTCAACCGTTGTGCCCATTTCAATTGACGCTGGGGTTTCGCGCTCCTAGGATAACGCCCCCAAATGGGGCGCAGGTCAGAAACAAAGTGAAAGAGCACGGGCCATGGTAACGGAACGCGAGTTGGCGATGGCGGCCAAGGCCTGGCCGTTTGAAGAGGCCCGCAAGCTGCTGGCGCGGCTGGGCGGTCGCCTGCCCGAAAAGGGCTATGTGCTGTTCGAAACCGGCTATGGTCCGTCAGGGTTGCCCCATATCGGCACGTTCGGCGAAGTGGTCCGCACCACC
>CAIYCT010000325.1 GCA_903924765.1 uncultured Rhodospirillaceae bacterium
CATATCTCCCATCCCCTGACGGCTCAGAAGGAAGAGGCCGTGGCGGTGCTCGACGGGCCCTTTATCTCGGAATTCGATAGCGACCGCTTGCGGCGGATGGCGGCTGAATCCCTGCGCCGAGGCGCCGGGCCGATGGTGGTTACCGTGCAAACCCGCGCGGGCGGCGAAAACGAGGCCACCTTGTTCGCCGATCAAATCGCCACAGCTTTGCGTCAGCAGGGCGTGCATAACGTGGTCGTCACCATGCGGATCGAGGCGGATAGGTCCCTTGAAGCCATTGTTCGCGCCCCCATTTGGGTGGCGGTAGCGTCCGAATGCGGGACCTTCACGCGCGGCCTCAATCCCGACCACGATAACGCGCCCAACAGCAATTGGGGCTGCTCGGTCCAACGCAATACCGCGCTGATGCTGCAAAATCCCGCCGATCTGATCCGGGCGCGGGAGTCATCGGGCCGTGACGCCAACCGCTCCGTCGACGTGTTGGGCAAGTACGGACGTGGCGAGGCCACCAGCTCCGAAGCCGAAGATATGACCGCCGGGTCCACCAGCACGGTCGGCAGCAGCGGCAAATAGGAGGATATCGACATGTTGCAGAATTTGACCATCGACGCCTTCGCCCTGACGCCAGACGTGTTGGCGGCCTTGGACCTGTTCGCCGCCCACCGTCGTCTGGCCCGCTGCAAGGTCGCCGTCCGCAAGGGCGGAATCGATGCCGCCATCGCCCATTATGCCGGTTCGGTCACGCCCGCCGTCCTGATCTTGGAAGACGAGGCTCTGGACGGCTTGGACCGGTTGGCCGAGGTGTGCGATCCCGGCACCCGAGTGGTGGTGGTGGGCGGCGTCAACGATATCCATCATTACCGGGCGTTGATGGCCAAGGGCGTGGCCGATTACTGGTTGCGTCCGCTGGAGACCGATCCGATCATCGAGGCGACGGATCGCCTGTTTGCCGATCCCACCGCCGCGCCCAAGGGCAAGGTGGTGTCGTTTTGGGGCGTGCGCGGCGGCGCCGGATCGTCGTGTCTGGCGCAAAACATGGCATGGTTGATGGGCGAGCATGGGCATGAACCGGCGCTGTACATAGATTGTGATCTGTCGTTCGGTTCGTCTCAGGTGGCGTTAGGTTTGGATGCCCGCCAGACATTGGCCGATATGGTCGCCCATGCCGAGCGATTGGACCCCGTGTTCGTCGAACGGTCTTTAATCGCCCATGGAACAAATCTGAAAGTGCTGGCGTCACCTGGGGATTTGCGGCCCCGACCGCCAGTGACCATTGAGGCCATGCATTTGCTGATCGACATCGCGCGACGGTTGGCGCCGGTGGTGGTGGTGGACATGCCGCGCGTTTGGACGGATTGGACCGAGCAAGTCTTGCGTTTGTCGTCCGAGGTGGTGGTGACGGCGTGGCCCGACTTTTCGTCGCTTAAAAACGCCAAAGCCTTGATCGAGACCCTGGACGCGCCGTTGAAACTGGTGTTGAACGGACTGGATTTCCACAAGCGCACCCAATTGTCGATCAAGGATTTCGAAGACACGCTGGGGGTAAAGCCGGTTTTGTCCCTTCCTTTCGACCCCGCTTTGTTTGGCGAAGCGGCCAATGCGGGCCAAATCGCCGCACAGATGTCGCCGTCCCATAAAGTCGTCAAGCAGATGGACGGATTGGCGCTATCCCTGTCGGGCAAGGCGAACCATGCGACCGAGCGCAAAAGCCCGCTTAGCCTGCTCTCCTGGCGAAAGGCGTAAGATCATGTTTGGACGGCGCGCCGCTCCCCCCGACCCGATTGCCGCAGTCACGCCCGCTGTACGGGTGGAAAAAAGCGTGGTTCCGGTCAACACGAACGCGGTCTCGCGTCTGTCCGAGCAGGATCAGCGTCTGTCCACATTCAAGATCGCAATCTTCGCCGATTTGATGAACGTAGTCGATCCGGCCCAGTTGGGCGATTTGGACCCGGCTGCGCTGCGAGAGGAAATCTCGGACATCGTCAGCGAGATCATCAGCATGCGCAGCCTGGCGCTGTCGGCGGCCGAGCAACAGATCATCATCACCGATTTGTGCAACGATATGTTGGGGCTGGGGCCGCTGGAACCGCTTCTGGCCCGTGACGACATCGCCGACATCATGGTCAACGGCGCGGACAAGGTTTACATCGAAACCAACGGCAAGATCGAACTGACCGATATCAAGTTCCGCGACAATGCTCAATTGATGAATATCTGCCAGCGCATCGTCACGGCGGTGGGGCGACGGGTGGACGAATCCAGTCCCATCTGCGATGCCCGCTTGGCCGATGGGTCGCGCGTCAATGTCATTGCTCCGCCCTTGGCCATCGACGGCCCCAGCCTGACCATCCGTAAATTCAAAAAGGAAAAGTTGACGCTTGAGAAGCTGGTGGGGTTTGGTTCGCTGACCCCCCAGGCGGCCAAGGTGCTGCAAATCGCCTCGAAAGTCCGGTGCAATGTCATCATTTCTGGCGGCACCGGTTCGGGCAAGACCACGTTGCTGAACTGCATGACTCGCTATATCGGCGAAGAGGAACGCATCGTCACCTGCGAGGACGCCGCCGAGCTGCAATTGCAACAGGCCCATGTGGTACGGTTGGAAACCCGCCCGCCCAATTTGGAAGGGGTGGGACAGATCACCATGCGCGATTTGGTTAAGAACTGCCTGCGTATGCGTCCTGAACGGATCATCGTCGGCGAAGTGCGTGGACCCGAGGCGTTCGATCTGCTGCAAGCCATGAATACCGGCCATGACGGCTCCATGGGCACGATCCACGCCAACACGCCCCGAGACGCCTTGTCGCGCGTCGAGAACATGGTCGCCATGGGCGGCTATAATCTGCCCGCCAAGGCGGTGCGCGATCAAATCGCCTCGGCGGTCAATTTGATCGTCCAGGCTTCGCGCCTTCGGGATGGCAGCCGCAAGATCACCCACATCACCGAAGTGATCGGCATGGAAGGCGAAATCATCACCTTGCAGGATCTGTTCGTCTACGAAATCGAGGGCGAAGATGCCAAAGGCCGAGTGGTCGGCCGTCATCGTTCCACCGGCTTGCGTCCAGCCTTTTGGGAACGGGCTCGCTACTACAATTTGGAACGGGAACTGGCCGACGCGCTTAGGGAGGATGACAATGTCTGAAACCGCTCGGCTGCTGCCTTTGATCGTCGCCCTGGCCACCTTCAGTTTGTTTGGCTTGGGGTATGTGGGGTATGTGCTGACGCGCGGCCCCCGCTCCAAAATCAAACGACGCTTGTCAGCCTTCACCGTCGAAAAGGCCTTGGAGCAATCGCCCAAACGCAGGGCGCTTCTGCAAAAGCTGAAACAGGAACAAGCGGACAAAGGCCGGGGCTATCGCCTGCGCGAGCAATTGTTGCAGGCCGGACTTGACTATAAGGTCTGGCATTATATCGCTTTGTCGGGCGGAATGGCGGCGGTGGTCTTTGGGATCGCGTTCCTGCTGTTCCATAAGCTTCCCATGGCGTTTTTCGCCGCGCTGATTTTGGGCGTGGGAATGCCCAAATTGGTGTTGGGCATTCTGGCCAAGCGGCGGGTGAAGCGGTTCAGCGGCCAACTGGCCGACAGCATCGACATCGTGGTGCGCGGCATCCGATCCGGCTTGCCGCTGGGCGAATGCGTCGCCATCATCGGCCGTGAAATGCCCGATCCCATCGGAGCGGAATTTCGCTTGATGGCGGAAGGCCAAAAACTGGGTCTAAGCTTGCAAGAAGTTCTGACCCGCACGGTCGAGCGCATGCCCATTGCCGAACTGCGTTATTTCGCCATCGTGGTCGGCATTCAACAACAGACCGGCGGCAATCTGGCGGAAACCTTGGCTAAATTGTCCGATGTTTTGCGGTCGCGCAAACGTTTGCGCGACAAGGTTTTGGCTTATGCCAGCGAGGCCAAGGCCTCGGCGATGATCATCGGGTCGCTGCCGTTTGTGGTCATGCTGCTGCTGGCGGTAATGTCGCCCCATTATGTGGGCATCCTGTTCACCACCGATCCCGGCAACGTGATCTTGTTTGTCGGTGCGGTAACCGAAGGGATTGGGATTTTCGTCATGCGCAATATGATCAACTTCGAGGCCTGACATCATGATGCTGCCCCTGCTGATTTCTGGCATCGCCGCCATTGCCGCCTTTGCGTCGGTGGTCGCCGTATCGTTGCCTTTGCTGGCGCGGGATCGTCTGTCGTTGCGCCTAAAGGCGGTGTCGGAACGCCGTACGGAACTGGCCGATTTGCAACGGGCGGGCCTGTCCAAACAGATCAATCCCAAGACATTGAAGCGCCAAGCCATGATGCGGGCGGTGATCGACCGGTTGAAGCTGCAAAACATGATCGAGGCCAAGGATCTGAAACTGCGTTTGGCTCAAGCCGGTTGGAAAGGCAAATCAGCGCCCTTGACCTACGTGTTTGCCCAGGTGGCTCTGCCGGTGTTGTTTTTGGTGCTGGGTTTGTTTTATGCCGGAGTGGTGTTTTCGCACTATCCACCCATGACGCGGGGGCTGATTATAGTCGTCGCCATGGTCGTTGGAGCCTATTTGCCGAAAGTGGTGGTGACCAACGCCGCGCAAAAGCGCCAAGCTTTGCTGCGCCGCGCCTTTCCCGACGCCATGGATTTGATGGTGATCTGCGTGGATGCGGGTCTGTCCATGGAGGGCGCCATGTCCCGCGTGGTCGAGGAAATGGCCCAGGCCGCTCCGGATCTGGTCGAGGAATTGGGCTTGTGTTCGGCGGAACTGGCGTTTCTGGGTGAACGGCGGCTGGCATGGGAGAATCTGGCCGAGCGTACCGGCCTACCCGAGATCAAAACCCTCTCCACCACCGTGATCCAGTCCGAGAAATATGGCACCCCGATCAGTCAAGGCTTGAAGGTTCTCGCCCAGGAAAACCGCGAAGCGCGCGTAGCAAACGCCGAAAAGAAAGCGGCGGCGCTGCCCGCCAAGCTGACCGTGCCAATGATCATCTTCTTCCTGCCGGTTCTGTTCATGGTCATCATCGGTCCGGCTGCCATCCAGGTGATCCAGGTGATGAAGTGAGTCTTTAATCTTAGTTGGGAATAAAAGGGGGCGTGTAGCGATGGACCGGCCAAGGAATAGTTCCGTTCCGCAACCAGTCGCAGGTCATTGGCCAGAAATCGTCTGCATGGCGCGCGTGGAACAGATCGAAATGGCCGATGGTTTTCAAACCAAGATCGTTAGGCGTCAACAAGACCTGAGACCGCTCGCTGCCCTGATAATAGCCAAGGGCTCGGGCGATGGCGCTAGGCGTGCCGTATTCGTCGTCGGTTGTGCCCACGGCCAGGATCGGCGCGCGAACCGAGGCAAAGCGGTCCAGGATTGTCTGCCTTTCGTGACGAGGATAGCGCATCTCCATCCGGGCGCGCGACACGCTCCATTCGCGCGCCACCCCCGCGGGCAAGTCTTCCAGCCACCCCAATCGCTGGCCTGGAAAATAGCCGAACAACGCAGTCAGCACGGGCATTGCCACATGCCATTTCAGCACCAACCGCAGACGTTTGTCCCTGTCGTAATCCCGCCAGAAGGCGAATTGCGCTCCGACCGTCAGGATGCGGTCAACATGCCGGGCCATCGGCGCGAAACCGGGCAGGAATCCGCCGATACTGTGTCCGACCACCGCTAAAAACCCATCTCTGTTGCGGCTGCGGGCCCAGGCGATGGCGGCATCCACATCCAGTTCGCCCCAGTCGCGCCAGCGAAATCGAGCCTGGCGCATCTTGGTCGGCCGCGACAAGCCGATGCCGCGATAATCATAGGTTAGGACACAGAAGCCATGCTCGGTAAGAAACCGGGCGTAACGATGATAGTATCGCGCCAGCACGCCGGTGGCGGGGTTGATGATGACGGTCCCGATCTCTGGCCCAATGGCGGGCCAGAAATGACCTGTCAGACCGTAATCATCGCGGCAGCGAAGGACAAGCGTTTGAGGCGTTTCCATTGTCCTCTCTTTAAATCAAGTTTCTAAACATTTGGAAAGGTAAGTGGGACGCGGCATCATGTATAGTCACAG
>CAIYCT010000326.1 GCA_903924765.1 uncultured Rhodospirillaceae bacterium
GCAACGCAATAAACCTTAGGTTTGCAGGAGAAAACTATGGCCACCAAGCAAAGCACTGAGAATCCGTTTGGTCTGGATTTCGGCAAGATTTTGACCGATTTCAAGATTCCCAATATCGATTTTGAAGCGTATGTCGCCGCTGTTCGCAAGAACGTCGATGCCCTGTCGCAAGCCAATCGTTTGGCCTATGAGGGTTTGCAAGCCATCGCCAAGCGTCAAATCGAGATCGTCCGCCAGTCTTTGGATCAAGCCGCCAGCGCCGCCCGTGAAGCCGCCGAACCCGGCACTCCCCACGACAAGGCCGCCAAGCAAGCCGAACTGGCCAAGTCCGCGTTCGAACACGCTTTGGCCAATCTGCGCGAACTAGGCGAGTTGGTGACCAAGGCCAACAACGAAGCCTTCGATCTGATTCAGGCTCGTTTCACCCAAAGCCTGGACGAAGTGCGCGAGCAGATCGTCAAGCTGGGCAAGTAAGCTTAAAGTTTCCCAGGGACCCTCCACGGTCCGTTGCCTGAAGGCCCGCGTCTCGCGGGTCTTTTTTTGTCAGCAGCAATCAGATACATCTGACGGCATGAAGAGTTCGTTCACCGATATTCCCGCCGATCATTGGACGTTGCGCGCTGTGCCCGAGGCGTGGCGGCCTTATGTGCGATTGATGCGGTTGGATCGTCCCATCGGCGCATGGTTGTTGCTGTTTCCGTGCTGGTGGAGTTTGGCCCTGGCCGTCCCGGCCTTGGACGCTTCCGCTTTGGGATATGCGGTTTTGTTCGCCATCGGCGCGGTGGTGATGCGCGGAGCGGGTTGCACCATCAATGACATCGCCGACAAGGATTTCGACGCGTTGGTGGAACGCACCCGCAACCGTCCTATCGCTTCGGGCCAGATCTCACGCAGACAGGCGGCTTTGTTTCTGGCGGCGCAATTGACGGTGGGGCTGATCGTGTTGTTGCAATTTCCGCCTTTCGCCATCGGCGTCGGCATTTTCTCGCTGGCCTTGGTGTTTCCCTATCCGTTGATGAAACGTATCACTGGATGGCCGCAAGCGTGGCTGGGCTTGACCTTCAATTGGGGCGCGTTGATGGGGTGGGCGGCGATCAAGAGCGAGATCGGTCTGCCCGCCTTATTGCTGTATGGAGCTGGCGTGTTCTGGACACTGGGCTACGACACCATTTACGCCCATCAAGATAAAGAAGACGATCAGATGGTGGGCGTTAAATCCACGGCGCTCACATTGGGGGCTGCCACCAAATCGTGGTTGTGGGGATTTTATGCCCTGGCTTGGGCGGGCATGGTCGGAGCGGGAGCGGCAGCGGGTTTGAATTGGTGGTTCTATCCGGCTATGGCCATGGCCGGGGCGCATTTTGTGTGGCAGAATGTCGCGGTCCATATTGACGATCCAGACCTTTGTTTAACGGTATTCCGCTCTAACCGGTGGCTCGGCTGGCTGGTTCTGGCGGCCATTTTATTGGGCCATCTATAAATTTGGAAAGAGTGGGAAAATGTGGAGCATCGCGATTTTATCACGGCCAATGCGGCCCTAGGCTGCGCGCCCTCGTGCCCTGAAGTGGCTCTGTGGCTGGCCACCGAGGTGACGCCGTTGTGGTTGGCCACCGAGGAGTCCTTGCACCAATCCAATTTGCCTCCGCCTTATTGGGCCTTTTGCTGGGCGGGCGGACAGGCCTTGACTCGGACCCTTCTGGATCGCCCCGACTGGGTGGCGGGCAAGAGGGTGCTGGACTTCGCCGCTGGCGGCGGGTCGGCGGGCATCGCCGCCGCGTTGCGTGGGGCGGCGTCGGTGGAATGCGCCGAGATCGATCCCTTCGCCATCGCCGCCATCGAAATGAATGCCCAGGCCAACCAAGTGGAGGTTCTGGCGGTGATGGACGATCTGGTTGGGCAACCCAATCGCTGGGACGTGGTGGTGGCGGGCGATGTTTGCTACGAGCGGGCCATGACCGACCATATCTGGCCGTGGCTGAAGCGGTTGGCCGCCGATGGCGCGCTGGTGTTGATGGCCGATCCGGGTCGGGCCTATCTGCCCAAATTCGGTCTGATGGAAGTGTCGCGGCTGGTGGTGCCTACCTCGCTGGATTTGGAAGACCGCATCAGCCGCGAGGTGGTGATTTATTCCATTGTGGGCTAGGATGGACTCATGCCTGACCTGATTCAGATCTCGGCGCTGTCCGACAATTACATCTACCTGCTGCATGACGAAGCCAGCGGGGCGACGCTGGTCGTTGACCCGGCCGAGGCCGAACCAGTATTGCTGAGCCTGCGCCAGCGCGGCTGGACCCTGACCCATATTCTGTTAACCCATCATCACAACGACCATATTGGCGGTGTGGCGGAATTGAAGGCGGCCACCGGGGCGAAAGTGGTGGGGGCGGCCAAGGATCACGGGCGGCTTCCGAAATTGGATCAGGCGGTCATGGACGGCGACAGCGTCACGGTGGGCGGGATGACGGCCCAAGTGTTGGAAACGCCCGGCCATACTGTGGGACATATTTGCTACTGGTTTGCGGACCAAGCGATTTTGTTTTGCGGCGACACTTTGTTCTCGTTGGGCTGCGGTCGCCTGTTCGAAGGCACTGCGCAGCAAATGTGGAATTCGTTGTCGCGCTTGGCCGCTTTGCCCGCCGCCGCCAAGGTGTGTTGCGCCCATGAATACACAGCCGCCAATGGCCGCTTTGCCGCCACCATCGAGCCCGAAAACCAGGCGCTGCGCGATCGATTGTCCCAAGTGGCTTCCTTGCGCGAACAAGACTTGCCCACGGTGCCCTCGACGATAGGTCTGGAATTGGCCAGCAATCCATTTTTAAGGGCCGCCGACGCCCAAACCTTCGCCGACATCAGGCGGCGCAAAGACACATTCTAAGGAGATCCCCCATGAAGCTGCGTTTTTCCTCGACCTCGCCCTATGTCCGCAAAGTGCTGATCTTCGCCATGGAAGCGGGAGTGGACAAGCGGATCGAATCGATTTCCACCTCGGCATGGTCGCCCGATACTGATTTGCCCAAGGACAATCCCTTGGGCAAGGTGCCGACTTTGGTCACCAATGACGGATATGCCGTTTATGATTCCCATGTGATCTGTGAATATCTGGACACGTTGCATTCGGGCAAAAAATTGATCCCGCACGGCGAGGGCCGCATCGCCCAATTGAAGTTGCACGCCTTGGCTGACGGCATCCTGGACGCCAGCGTCTCTGCCCGCATCGAAACCGCCGTACGACCCAAGGAGTTCCAGTGGCAAGGCTGGGTCGACAGGCAGAAAGCAGCCATCGTCCGCGCGTTGGATGAGTTGGAAAAGGACTGTTCAACCTGGGGCGACGACTTCTTGATCGGTCAGATCACCACTGCCGTGGCGCTGGGATATATGGATTTTCGCCAGACGGTAAATTGGCGCGAGGGTCGCCTGGCTTTGACCGCCTGGGAGGCCAAAGTCTCGCAGCGCCGGTCGGTCTTGGCGACGGCGCCGAAAGAATAGAGTCTTTTTCTTGAAATATGGGGCGTCTGTCTGTATAAGCGTCCCTTCCCAAACGGACAGGGCTTGTTTAGGGCTGCCTTGCCGTTTCGTCCGATCTTCATTGACAAGGATAGAAAATGCCCAAATTGAAAAGCAAAAGCGCCGCCAAAAAGCGGTTCAAGATGACGGCGACCGGCAAGGTCAAAGGCAACGTGGCCAACAAGCGCCACTGCCTGTCGGCAAAACCCCAGGACATGAAGCGCACCGCTCGCGGCACCTTCGTTCTGTTCAAAGCCGACGGCGAAAAAGTCAAACGCCACTACCTGCCTTACGGAGACTAAGCCATGGCTCGCGTCAAACGGGGTGTGACCACCCACGCTCGTCACAGAAAGATTTTGAAGCTGGCCAAGGGCTATCGCGGCCGGTCCAGCACCTGCTTCCGCATTGCCATCGAGAAGGTGGAAAAGGCGCTGCGTTATGCCTATCGCGACCGTCGCGCCAAGAAGCGTGATTTCCGGTCGTTGTGGATTCAGCGCATCAATGCGGGCGCTCGCTTGCACGGTTTGACCTATTCCAAGTTCATCAACGGCCTGAAGCGGGCTGGCGTGACCTTGGATCGCAAGGTCTTGTCCGATATCGCCACGCGCGAGCCCGACGCTTTCAAGGCGTTGGTGACCAAGGCTCAGGCGGCTCTTCAGTAATCTTTTAGAGTTTGCTGATTTGACTTTTTAAGGGGCCGTGCCATCCTGCGCGGCCCTTTTTATTTGCTGTAAGGAACAGGTTCATGGACAGTCTGGAAACCCTTCGCGCTTTAGCGTTGGCTCAAGTGGAGCAAGCGCCAAGTTTGGAAGCCTTGGAGGCCGCGCGGGTCGCCCTGTTGGGCAAGAAGGGCAGCATTTCAGGTCTGATGACGTCGCTGGGGGCCATGGCGCCGGAAGAGCGCAAGGAAGCCGGCGCTCGGTTCAATGTTTTGAAGGACGAAGTCGCCCAAGCCCTGTCCGCCCGTAAAACTCAGCTGGAGGCGGGCGCGTTGGATGAGCGCCTGGCGCGCGAGACGGTGGACGTCACCTTGCCGATCCGGCCCGAACGCCAAGGCCGCATTCACCCCATTTCCCAGGTGATGGAAGAGATCGTCACCATTTTCGCCCAGATGGGGTTCGTCGTGGCCGAGGGGCCCGACATCGAGGACGATTTCCACAATTTCACAGCGCTCAACATTCCGCCCGAGCATCCCGCCCGGCAGATGCACGACACCTTCTATTTCGACGAACGTCCCGACGGCACGCGCCATCTGTTGCGCACCCATACCTCGCCAGTGCAGATCAGGACCATGCTCAGCTCGGCCCCGCCCATCCGCATCATCGCGCCGGGCCGCACCTATCGCTGCGATTCCGACATGACCCATACGCCGATGTTTCATCAGGTGGAGGGCTTGGTGATCGACAAAAGCACCCATATGGGCCATCTGAAGGGCTGTCTGACCGAGTTCGTCCGCGCCTTCTTCCAGGTGGATGATGTGCCGGTGCGCTTCCGCCCCAGCTTCTTCCCGTTCACCGAGCCTTCGGCCGAAGTGGATATCGGCTGTTCGCGCGAAGGCGGCGAGCTGAAAATTGGCAAGGGCAAGGGCTGGCTGGAAATTCTGGGCTGCGGCATGGTCCATCCCAATGTGCTGAAATCTTGCAACATCGACCCGGAAATCTATCAGGGCTTCGCCTTTGGCGTCGGCGTGGAGCGGGTGGCGATGTTGAAATATGGCATCCCCGATTTGCGCACTTTCTTCGACGCCGACATCAGATGGTTGGAGCATTACGGCTTCCAGCCCGGAGATGTCCCCACTCAATCGGGAGGATTGTCGCGATGAAATTCACCCTTTCTTGGCTCAAAGAGCATCTGGACACCGACGCGTCCCTGGAACAAATCGACCACGCCTTGACCGCCTTGGGGTTGGAGGTTGAGGGCATCGTCGATCCCGCCAGCCAATTGGCTGGCTTCATCGTCGGTCATGTGGTCGAGGCGGGCAAGCATCCAGACGCCGACCGCCTACAAGTGTGCAAGGTGGACACCGGCAACGGAATCATCCAGGTGGTCTGCGGCGCTCCCAACGCGCGGGCAGGTTTGAAGGTCATTTTGGCTCAACCCGGCGTGGTCATTCCAGTCACCGGCGAAGCTTTGAAAAAAGGCAACGTGCGCGGCGTGGAAAGCCAGGGCATGATGTGCTCGTACCGCGAACTGAATTTGGGCGAAGACCATGACGGCATCGCCGAATTGGCCGCCGATGCGGTGACGGGAACTCCCATCACTCAGGTGCTGCTTTTCGATCCGATGATCGAGATTGCCATCACCCCTAACCGCGCCGATTGTCTGGGCGTGCGCGGCGTGGCTCGGGATTTGGCCGCCAAGGGATTGGGCGTCTTGAAGCCCATGCCCATCGCCGTCCTCAAGGGCGCGTTCTCGTCGCCCATCGCGGTCTCCATTGAAGACACGACAGCCTGTCCGCAGTTCGTCGGACGGCTGATCAAAGGCGTCAAGAACGGTGAAAGCCCGGACTGGCTGAAGGAGCGGTTGAGCGCCATTGGGTTGCGTCCCATTTCGGCTCTGGTGGATATCACCAATCTGGTCAGCTACGATCTGGCCCGACCGCTGCATGTATTCGACGCCGCCAAGGTTACGGGCGACATTTCGGTTCGTTTGTCCAAGGACGGCGAGACCTTGGCCGGTTTAGGCGGACGGAGCTTGACGCTGGACTCCTCCATGATCGTCGTCGCCGACCAGGCGGGGCCGATCTCGCTGGCGGGCGTGTTGGGCGGTGAGTCCACCGGCTGTACCGAGACCACCACCGATGTGTTCCTGGAAGTGGCGTTGTTCGATCCCCTTCGCATCGCTGCCGCCGGACGCAAATTGGACCTGCTGTCCGATGCACGCTATCGCTTCGAACGTGGCGTCGATCCGGCCTTCGTGGTCGAAGCCGCTCACCACGCCACAAAATTGATTTTGGATCTGTGCGGCGGCGAAGCCTCGGACCTCGTTATCGCCGGGGCCGAGCCTCACTGGCGCACCGACATCACCTTGCGCTTGGGCCGGGTTGAGCAAGTGGTGGGGATGAGCGTTCCCTTCCAACGCCAGCAACAGATTCTGGAAGATTTGGGCTGTACGGTGGCGGAGCAGGCCATGGTGGTCGGCAATTCCGAATACGGCATGATCGAAGTGTTGAAGGTCACGCCGCCCTCGTGGCGGGCTGACCTTAAAGCCGAACATGATCTGGTCGAGGAAGTGGCGCGGGTCGAAGGCATGGACGCCATCGTGGCCGTGCCGCTGCCCCGCCAACCGTCGCCTCCGTCGGTATTGACGCCGTCGCAGCGCCGGGTGGGCTGGGTGCGACGTCACTTGGCCGCGCGCGGGCTGATCGAGGCGGTGACGTTCTCGTTCTTGCCGCGTGCCCATGCGGCATTGTTTGGCGCGGCGGAAAATCCCATCGCCTTGGCCAATCCCATCTCCACCGATTTAGAAATGATGCGTCCGTCGGTGCTGCCCAATCTGGTGGCGGCGGCGGGGCGCAATCTGGACCGTGGGCTTGCCGATCCGGCCTTGTTCGAGATCGGTGCGCAGTTCGACGGTCCCGAACCAGGCCAACAGCGCCTGATTGCGGCGGGCATCCGCGCCGACGGCGCCGGTCCCAGGCATTGGCAGGTCAAGCGCCGACCCGTGGATGTGTTCGACGCCAAAGCCGACGCCCTGACGGCTTTAAGCGCGGCCGGTTTGGCTCCGGACTCGGTGCAGGTCGCGGCTGGCGCGCCGTCTTGGTATCACCCTGGCCGGTCCGGTCAGTTCAAACTGGGCAACAAAGTGGTGGCCTTGTTCGGCGAGTTGCATCCCAAGGTGCTGACCGCCCTGGGCATTGCCGTGCCGGTGGTGGGGTTCGAAGTGTTTTTGGACGAGGTGCCGTTGCCCAAGGTCAAGGCGACCAAAGCCCGTCCGGCTTTGAAGGCCTCGGCGTTCCAACCGGTTGAACGGGATTTCGCGTTCTTGGTCGATGCGGCCATCACAGCCGATTCCTTGGCGCGGGCAGCCAAGGGCTCGGACAAGGCGTTGATCGTCGATGTTCGAGTATTCGATTTGTATGTGGGTCCGGGCGTGGACGAGGGCAAGAAATCCGTTGCCATCGCCGTGACCTTGCAACCAGTGGCCAAGACTTTGACCGATCAGGATATCGAAGCCGTTTCAAAGGCGGTGGTCGATGCTGTGGTGAAGGCCACGGGCGGGCAATTGCGCGGGTAAAATCAGATGCCGACCATTTTATTGTTCCGTCACGGCGAAACTCAATGGAACCGGGCGCACCGGATTCAGGGACAGACCGACGCGCCGTCGCCGTTGACCCTGAAGGGATGCGCCCAGGCCAAAGCTTATGGCCGGGCATTGGCCCAGTCTTTGGGCGCGGACATTCCCCATTGGCAGGTGATGAGCAGTCCGCTGGCTCGGTGTGTTCAGACCCTGTCCCTCCTTTGTGACGAAGCCGGGTTGGATTTTGACCGCATTGCATTTGACGATCGTCTAAAAGAAGTGTCGTGCGGCGCCTATTCTGGTAAGCTGCGTACAGATGTGGAACAGATCGATTCCGGCTTGTTCAAAGGCAAGGGCGAAAACAGTTGGTATTTCCGTTGCCCGCAAGGGGAAACATTGGAGGATCTGTCGGCCCGATTGGGCGATTGGTTGTCCGGCTTAAAGTCCGGCGACAAGGTGATCGTCGTCACCCATGGGGTGGCGGGCAAGGTAATCCGGGGATTGTATACGGGCGAACCCATGGCGCAGGCCCTGGCCGAGGACAGTCCTCAAGATGCGTATTTCATGTTGTCACACGGTAAAATCAGTCGACGATCATGCGGGATGGAATAATGCGGTATTTGGCCTTTGCTGTTGCCATCCTGTGCGCCTCTTTCGGGGCGTCATCGGCGTATGCCGCTGAAAAGCCGTTGATCGTCGGGGTCGAAGAGCAGAATTATCTGCCTGGTTATGGCTGGGTGGATGGCGACTATAAAGGCGCCGCCGCCGATATTATCACCGCCTTTGCCGCCGATCAGGGCTATAAAATTACCTTTCGCGCTTTGCCTGTTCGCCGCCTGTTCGCCGAGACGTTGAAGGGGACCATTGATCTTAAATTCCCCGATAATCCCCAATGGGCCCAGGACATCAAGAAGGGCTATACGGTGGTCTATTCCAATCCGGTGCTGGATTACATCGACGGCGTCGTGGTGAAGGCGGACCATGTGGGAAAAGGATGGGCGGCGTTCCATGTCCTTGGCACAGTGAGCGGCTTTACCGTGCCTGACGAATGGCGCGCCAAGATCGAGTCGGGCGCGGTGAGGCTCAAGGAAAATTCCAAATTGGATCAATTGCTGCGCCAAGTGATTCTGGAGCGGGTTGATGGCGCTTATGTCAGCGTTATCGCTGCTTTGTACGAGGCAGAGAATACGCTGCACGAGGGCAAGGCCTTGGCGTTCGATCCTGGTCTTCCCTATAGCAAAGGCAGTTATATGGTGTCATCGGTGGCCCGCCGGGGATGTCCCGTTGAATGTTGAAAATGTGCGGTA